>NZ_CP010683.1 GCF_002407245.1 Phaeobacter piscinae
TTGAGTGATTATCCTCTATTGCCGGACCGGCACCCGCAGGGAGATTTTTTCGTCTGCGATATTTTCGACGCGGCACCTAAGGGTGACATCGGATCGATGGAGCACCCGATTTTTTCGCTTTCCACAAAGCCTGATCACCGACCCCGGAAATATTCTCACAACGGTATCACAGTTGAGGTCAAGCCAGGACCGGATGGTTTAGCAACTGTGCATGACAGGGACGTTTTGATCTTTTGCATCAGCAACTTGATAAGGGGCATCAATGAGGGGAAAGAGCCGCAGCAGGTCGTGCGGTTCCACGCATCAGATCTCCTCAAGGCTACCAACAGGATGACCACAGGACGAGGCTATGAACTGCTGAAAGGTGCCATTGAGCGGCTGGCGGGGACGAGGATCAACACGAACATCACCACGGGCGGTCACGAAGTATTTGAGAACTTCGGTCTGATTGAACGCGCCAGAATAGTGCGGGAAACACGCGATGGCCGGATGCAGGAAGTGGAAATCAAGCTCAGCGATTGGGTTTTCAATGCTGTCCGCGCGCAGGAAGTGCTTACGCTGCACAAAGGTTATTTCCGACTGCGCAAACCTCTGGAACGCCGGATTTATGAGTTGGCTAGAAAGCACTGCGGTCGCCAGAGCGAGTGGAGGATCGGGCTTGATACGCTGCATAAGAAATGCGGTTCCGGATCTTCGTTGCGGGAGTTTCGCAGGCTCGTAGGGGCGATTGCCCAGGAAGACAAAGAGTTCGGTCACATGCCGGACTACCATATCAGGGTGGATGACGAGAAGAATCAGCTGCACGTAGTTAGCCGCGGTACGGTGGCGGTAGAATCTTCAACAGTGGTTGAAATTCCACCTCTTGATCCGGATGTTTACGAAATGGCCCGAGAGGCGGCACCTGGTTGGGATGTCCGCATGATCGAGCAAGAGTGGAGAGGCTGGGCCAGCGAGCTGCCCAAAAACCCGGAAATGGCGTTTCTGGGTTTCTGCCGTAAGTGGTTCAAAAAACGCGGTCGGCCTTAAACAGGGGCGTTACGGCGAATTTTGTGTCAGACCGTCATTTGACTGCAGGCGGCGTTTAGCCTTGCCCGCAGCGCCGAGCGTTTCACCGCAACGCCCTTCGCTTCTCAGCTAGCGCCTCCTGCACCTCCAGGAGCGATGCCTTCCCGAAGATATTGAGACTCCAGGAAGGCCAAGGAGAGAAGTCATCAATATTTATGAGCACGGGATCCGTTGCCCAGGAACTTCGCCTGGCTGCAAGTTCCGATGGCAGTTCTGTCTGCAAGCAATCAACGCGGGCGTTTTTCTGGTCAAAAAACAACTGTGCGCTGAAAGCTGATATTGACACGAATTTGATATTCGTGGCAAACAACGTTTACGGGATGCCACGGCTTCTCGTTAAACAATCATCTTGCTAGGAAGTCGTCGCCAACAGGGGACGACACATGCCGATAGAGAGATATCAATCCTTGGTCACAATCGCTGGCGTTATTAGCTGGAAGAAGGCGAGGAAGGTCTTTCAAGTTCGGTACGACCTAGTAAAACTAGGGGTGAAAAGCGGTGCGCCGGCCTACAACTGCACATATATTGTTGACGGCCAGGAACATGTTTTGGTCCCAACAAATCCTGGACCGAGCGGCTTCATCGAGAAACGCCAGATCAACCTTTGGCCTGGTATTCTCAAAAAGCATCACCTCGAATTCGGCGACGGTTCGATGCTGGTTTTCAATCCACAGGATCAAACCATCACGACTTGGGTGGTCGGAGCTGATGGGACAGCTGAAGTCGGTACCGTCGGGAAAGACTGTACGCGTTCAAAAAGCTGATCACTGTACTGCTGAGACGCAGTCTTCCCAAATAGACTTTAAGAACAAGCGCGAGCTGGGTGCCGTTACCTCCCCGTCGGCAAAGTTTGCGCGGCGCATGTTTGTGGCCCAGCCATGCGTCAAAATTTTCCACGAACATTCTGAATTTCGCCTGCAATGGGCGAGATCCCGCGGTGTCGGACCCGCGGGTTATTTCTGTGCATCTGAAACTACGAAAGGAACGAGGGATATGCACTTTTCGAAGAACCTGAAGACTGGCGCACTGGCTGCGGCAGTAGCTGTGGCAGGCACCGGGGCTATGGCAGCCGGTTCGGATACCGGCGTTGAAGCCGGTTTCTATGCACTCGGTCAGGACCTGAACACCATCCTGGCTGGGGCCGGTGGTTACGTCATCATGATCCTGTCTGTGATCATTGGCGGCGTGACCCTGGCCGTGACCGGTCGCTGGGGCCAGGTCGCTATCGCCGTGGGTGTGGCAATCTTCCTGGGCTACGGCATCCAGACCCTGACCAGCCTCGGCGGTGTGACCGCAAGCACCGACCTTCTGGAGCTGTCAGCCGTTGAGGCACCCGTTTCGGAAACCGTCACTCAGTGATCTGGACCTGCTTTCCGCGCCTTCGGGTGCGGGAAGCAATCCCTGAAAGGAAGAGGCATGAGCAACGTCGTCAAAGTGGAACAAAGACTGCAAGACCCGCCGCAGTTCTTTTTCCTGCCCGCCGATGAGGCAGTGGCCGGGTTGTTTCCTGTAGTCATGGGCCTCCTGGGCCGTCAGGCGTTTCTTGGATTTGCCGCCGGTCTTGCTTTTTATTTCATCTGGAAACGTGTGAAAGGCGAACGCGGATTGCAGGGTTTGCTGGCGCTTCTCTATTGGATCACTCCGAAAGAGGTCACCCTTTACCGTTCTTTCCCGGATAGCGCTGTCAGCGCCTGGAGGGCGTGATGAACTTTCAAAACATGGGCAGAGCCTTGAGCCGGTCCCGACGCGCAGTGTTTGCACTGGGCGGCCTCACTGTTGCGCTGGTTGCTGCAAATCTGATGCTATCGGCCAAACTTTATTCCCAGTCCAATCAGGTCGTTCTTGTGCCTACCACAGTCAGCGACGGGATGGTGGCGCGCGGCACCGTGGACAAGGGTTATGTTGAAGTTCTGGCGCTGGATGCAGTCTACGCAATGTACAACAGCTCGCCGCGGACCCTTCACTACGGGCGCAGCACCTTGGAACGGCTGAGTGGCCCGGCTGAACGGGCCAGTATTTTGGATACCTACGACCGGATCTCAAAGGACATCACTGAACGCAAGATCTCGACCGTCTTCTTTCCCCGAAAGATCGAGCACAATTTTGCCAGCTATGAAGTGGTGGTTGAAGGCGACCTCGCCACCTACCTGGAAACAACTCAAGTCACCCGCGAAGACCGCCGGATTTTGATCCGGTTCAAGCCGCAGGCCGGTTCAGTCCGGCTCGCCGCTATCGGGAAAATCTCAGCGGAGGAGTGAAGCTGAACATGTTGAAGTCTATGAAACTGGCTGCGGTCTTCGCAGCCGGGCTGGCGGCGGCTTGCCCGGTGGATGCGGCAGATCAACGTTTTACCGTCTCTGAGGATGGCCTTGTTCGCTTCAAGGCATCTGTCACCGGCATTACCCGCGTCAGTGTCGTGGGCGACCGGATCACGTCGATTGTCAACGACAATGAGGCTTCGGTCTATCAGGTCCGCAACGACGAAAAGACCGGGGATCTGTTCCTCAAATACGCAGGCCCGGAAGGGATGCCGGAAAAGGAAGGCGGCTATCTGGTCACGGAAAAGGGCCTGACGGTTGCTTATGAAATCCTGCCGATCCGCGCGAGCACGCAAACCGCGCTGATCACGGTCAGAAGCAAGAACCCGGAACCGGAGGCGGCTGCGGGCAGCGGCAGTTTTGCCGAAACCGCTCTTGGCGACGGTGATGGCCTGGCAGCTCAGCTGACAGCCGCGACCCGTGACACCATCAGATCGAAGATCCGCAGCCCGCGCCCAGGCAGCGGTCGCCATGGCGCGCTGATCAGCTCGCACCGCACTGGTGAGCTGGTGGGCGAGGTCCGCGTGGCAGCAGCCGGCAAGTCCGCCCGGCAGGTTCGGGAACAGGAGTTTTACCAGGCTGGCGTGCTGTCGGTCTGGGTTCAGAAAAAAAGCCTCGCCGCCGGTGAACGGTCCTGGGTTGTTGTTGTGAGGGCGAAGTGATGGCTCAGAAAGACCGAAAGAAGAACCAAATCATCGCCATCGGTGTTGTAGGCGTCGTCGTGGTTGGGGGCTTCGTTGTTCTTGGCTCAATGATGAACCGTGGGGCAGGGGGCGCGGGTCTCCCGAACCGCTCCAATCCTACGGTTGACGAGACGATCATTTCGGACCGCACGGCTGCGGCCTCACCGGAAATGTCCTGGATCACCTCCGGGCGGCTCCAAATGGAGCGTCTTCAGAAGGAGCTGCAAGAGCAGCGCAAGCTGGTCGAGCAGTCCCGCCGCGAAGCCGAACAACAGGCTGAGGCAATCCGGCAGGAATACGACGAGCCTATCCTGCAGCTAATCGAAAAGATTTCGGCGTTGGAAACCCAACTAGAAGAAGCCAAGAGCCGCCCAGCCGCTAACGGGCCGGAGCAGACATTCAATGCAGCGGCGCTATTGCCCGGCAAAGAGCAATTGACCCAAGAGCCTGCAGAAATGGGTCCGGGGAGCGATTTCATCGAGCGCCGCACACCCTCCCGTACGCCAACCCGCCGGACGGGGCAAACTGCAGGCGAAGGCGAAAGCGCGGTTGCTCACGGCAACTTCGGGCAGAGTTTCACCCTCGCCACTATCGAGCAGCCGGAAACCGAAGAACGCGAGGTCCGCCGCCTGGGAAGCTATCTCCCGGCAGGCAGCTACGCGCCAGCAGTTGTCCTTTCGGGTGCTGATGCGGCCACAAATGTGTCTAACCGGGACAACCCGATTCCGGTTCTGTTCCGTATTACCGGCTCCGCGGTGACCGCAGCGCTTGGAAACCGTCAGCCCGCACGGGTGAACCTGAAAGGTTGCACGGTGCAGGGCTCCGCCACGGGCGATCTGTCGTCGGAACGGGTCAAGGTGCGCCTGATTTCCATGACCTGCGTAAACCGGCAGGGTGAGGTGCTGGAAACCAAAGTTGCAGGCTACATGGCCGGATCCGGCAAGGAAGGCGTGCGCGGGCATGTCGTGAGCCGTGAGGGCGCCAACGTCCGGAATGCCGCAATTGCAGGAGCGCTGGGTGGTCTGGGCAAAGGGCTGAGTGCCGGAGCTACGGCGTCTCTCAGCCAGGAAAACGCCTCGGTCAGCCAGATCCTGCAGAGCGCAGGCGCAGGAACGCTGGCAGGCGGAGCTGAAGAAGCCGCCAGCACGCTGGCAGATTACTACATCAAACGGGCCGAACAATATCAGCCGGTGGTCTCCCTCTATGGCGGAACCAAGGTCGAGCTCGTGTTTCTCGAAGGGGTGGAGCTGGGCCAATGAAGAAACTCGCAAGCCTGATATTGATCGCGCTGGCCGCCGGTTGCGCCAATTCGAACACGGAAAAAGACTTTCTGTGTGAAGCGCAAGAAGGGTCGCCCTGTACAACTATCGGTGCCGTGGATGGCACTGGAGCCGCCGCCGTGACCTCTGTTCAAGAGCGCCCGGAAGACACTGCTGTGAAGAGCCTCGCGCAGAACCCGCTGTTCTCCGGCAAAGGGGCTTTCACCGGCCTACCGGACGGCGGTTTTCCGTACAACGCCGCGGCCTACCGCTCTCCGGAAGTTGTCGGAACGCTCTGGATTGCGCCGATCCTGGATGAAGGCGGGATCATGCATGAGGCGCGCTTTGTGCATTTCGTGATCCAGGAAGGGAAGTGGCGTCAGTGATGAGCAAAGCCAACACAAGAGTCCTGAGCGACAAAGCAGCCCGCATGGTTTCGATCAGGCAAGAGCGGCGCAAAGCTGGTTTTGTCGAAGTGACGGTGTGGCTCCCTGTAGAGCAAGTTCGCCACTTCCGTGACAAGGCTTGGCAAGCAGTTGAAGCCGTCGGCCGTACTTTCCCACGCAACAGCCTATTGGGCCAAAAACGCCGTCAGAGGGGCAGAAAATGACATTCTTTCGTGATGTGATGGCAGGGCTGTTCGGTGACGTTCCTTGGACTGAGGACGAGCCGGATCTGATGGAGGGCGATGTGCTCTCTGACATTCTGCCGTGGCGGGCCTATGACCCGGAACACAAACTTTATCATTTTACCCATGGCAGCGGCTTCCTGATGGAAGTGGGGGCGTCGATCGGTCAAAACGATCTGGCGGAGAATATTGGCGGTGTCATCGCCGCAAACCTGCCGTCCGGCGCTACATTTCAGGTGCTGAACTGGACGTCTCCTGCCATTGAACCGGTTGCCGGGCGCTGGAAATCGGCGCGGCTTGGCCGGTCGGCTCTGATTGACGAAATGGTCAATCAGAGGGTGTCTCACCTTCAGAATATGCGGTTCGGCATTGAAGAAGACGGTGCCCGTGCAATCCCGTTCGACAGGCACATCTTTGTCGCCGTCTGGCTGGAATCGGAAGAGCTGGGCATCGAGGACGAAAAGCGCCTCAAGTCCATGCGCTCGGCCCTCAGGAATGTGTTCAGCACAGCCAGCTGGTCGATGGATGTGGAACCGCCGCGGTTCCTCGCTCTCCTGCGCGAGCTGTTCCACGCGGCTCGCCCGGAAGGCAGCGGCGAGGACTGGGATCAGGAAGCCTATGACGACAACATGCCGCTCAACTATCAGCTGCCCGGCGCGTCCCTGCGTGTTGGCAGCCAGGCGCTTCAATTCTCCGGAACACCTGAGCTGGCGGCTACTGTTTCTTCGGTGAATGCCTATCCGCCGGAATGGGTCTTTGGTCTTGGTATGGCACTCAACGGCGATCCCGCCCGGCTGATGGACCGCCCGCTTGGTCCGGTTCTGACATCGTTCACCCTGAAGGCGATGCCAGGCCAGAAGGCCGGGGCGTTCATCCTGAAGAAACGGGGCATGGCGGAACACGCCGCCAACAGTTCCTTTGGCAAGTTCGTCCCGAACTTCGGGGAGAAAAAGGCAGAGCTGGACGCGCTGGCGGCTGAAATTCAAGCGGGCGAACGCCTCTTTGAAACCCTCTACACCATCGTGGCCTATGCCAGAGGCGGTGCAACAGAGGCACAGATGGCGGCAGGCGAGGTGGAATCTATCTACCGGCGCCAGAGGATCAAACTCTCCAAGGACACCTACCTGCAGTTGCCCTTGTTTCTCGCCAGCCTGCCATTTGGTTGCTCGGGCAAAATGATGTCCGACTTCGGGCGGCAGATGCGTATGCGGCTGATGAAGTCGACCGCCGCGATGGCCTTCCTGCCGGTGCACGGGGAGTGGATGGGCAATGCCCGTGGATCCGGGATGCTGCTGGCCGGTCGCCAGGGGCAGGTGTTCCAATGGGATAATTTCCGTTCGTCGGGCAACTACAATACCGCCGTAGTAGGCAAGTCCGGGGCCGGTAAATCAGTGTTGATGCAGGAACTGGCGGTGGGGATCTACACCTCCGGCGGCAACGTCCTGGTGATTGACGACGGCTATTCGTTCAAAACCACGGCGGAAATCCTGGGCGGCAAGCACATTGCTTTTGACGGCCAGACCCGCAACCGCCTCAATCCGTTTTCTCTGCTCGATGCGGGTGCCATGGGGCAGGACGAATACAAAACCGATGCCATCGAGCTGGTTACCCGCGTTGTCGCCTCGATGGCTGACCTCGGCGGCCACACTGGCGGACGGGTTGAAGGGGTTGAAGAGGACTATATCCGCGCGGCCATTGCCCAGGTCTGGGATGAAAAAGGCCGGGACGGTGAAATCTCCGATGTGCGCGACCGGCTGCAGGATGCCGCGTCTGGTGAACCGCGGCTGCCGGATGTGGTGCGCAAACTCAACCGGTACTCACGCGGCGGGGCCTACGGCCACTACTTCGAAGGCGAGGCCAATATTGCGCTGGATTCGCCGTTCACGGTGGTGGAGCTGAGCGACATCAAGGGTCAGGCCGGTCTTGAGGCGACCATCCTGCAGATCGTCATGTTCCTTGGCACCGAACTGATGTTCAAAACCTCCCGTTCCACGCCTACAGCCATTGTGATTGATGAGGCTTGGGATTTGCTGAAAGGAACCGGCACCGCGGCCTTTATTGAGGGTGTCGTGCGCCGGGCGCGGAAATACACCGGGGCGCTGATCACCGGCACCCAGTCGATGCAGGACTATAAGGCCAACCCCGCCGCCAGCGTCTGCCTGGAAAACTCCGACTTCCGGATCTTCATGGCCCAGAAACCGGAGAGCATCGACGCGCTGCAGAGCATCGACCCGCCGGTGAAAATGCTTCTGAAGTCGCTGACATCGGTTCCGGGCCGGTTTTCCGAACTCGCAATCCAGATGCCTGAGGGCTTTGCCTACGGGCGTCTGCTGCTCGATCCGTTTTCGCTGGCGGTGTTCTCTTCCAAAGGCTCCACGGTTGAACGGATGAACCACTACAAGGCCCAGGGCATGAGCACAGTGGAAGCCATCAAAACCCTTGTTGAGCGGGAGGAAGTGGCATGAGCTGGCCTAAGATTACCCTCATTGCGCTTTTCCTTGTGGCGATGGCCCAGGTCGCAGTGTTTGCTTTCCTGCTGTTGCCGGATTTCTTTGGTGAAGAGCCTCCTGCGGTTGCGGTTTTCGACCCGGAAAAGAGCCTGACCATGTTCGTGGTCTGGTCGAATGGTCGGGTGCCGGACGGGCAATTCGGGGACACCCTGCCAGCATTCCAGCAGGCCGTTCAGTTGGAGATTGACCGGCTTTCCAGCCAGACCGGGCAGATTGTCGTCCGTAAGGGCGCGGTGCTGTCGGCTGCGGACTTTCAGGCCGCCGACGTCACCGGCATCATCATGGAAAAGGTGCTGAGTGATGCGGCGTTCTAAGCTGGTTTTGATCCTGCCTGCCTTGGCTGTGGCGGCTGCCGGTTACTATGGGCTTGCCTGCGGGCGTCTGGTTGTAAATTCAACCAGCAGCCTGAAAGGAAATGCCTACGCAATGGTGACCTGGCCGCTGATCTTGCGGCCGGGTGCCATCGTCGCGGTTGAAATGCCGGAAGTCCTTGAGGGAAAATTCGGCGGGCATGAGCTTTATCTGACCAAGCGGATTGCCGGTGTTGCCGGAGATCCGGTCCGCCGCTCGGGCAATAGCCTCTGCATCAATGGCACCTGCGTCGAAGGACAACTGAAGAACGGCGCGCTCGTTGCACCGCTCTGGCAGGGCAATGTAGTGCCGGACGGCATGATTGCCGTGTTCGGAGACAGCCCGGACAGCCTGGACAGCCGGTATGCAGTGATCGGCCCGCGGCCGGTGGCCGAAGTCGTCGCCGCCGGTATTGAAATCCCCTTTCCCCATTGGACAGACCTTGCGGAGCGCTGGAAATGAAACATCACCGCCGCCGTCTTCAAGCTGCCGTTCTGGTTCTCGCTGCTGCCGCAGGGCAGGGGGCGGCCAAGGATCTCGGCACCCACGGCCCTTTGTTCGAGGTAGCTGAACCCCCTCTGCTGGACACGATCAAGACCCGGCTTCTGGAAATGGAAGCGGCTGGCGAACTGGATCAGATGCAGCAGGAAATGCAGGACACCACACGGGCCTATGTGAACCGGCCGCGCCCGGTTCAGGGGCTAGGGAAGGCAGAGGAATATGCGGTTTGGGAGGTCGATATGTCGATCACCCTGAAAGAGGATCTGGCAGACCATCAGGGCCGGGTCTTCGCCCGCGCTGGCACGGTCGTGAACCCGTTGGCCTATTCCCGCTTTGAAAAGCGCATCGTTCTGCTTGACGGCGACGATCCCGACCAGGTGGCCTTTGCGCTGGCAGATGGCGGCGAGTTGGACACGCTTCTGGTTCTGGTGAACGGTGATCCGCTGGGCCTGATGCGAGAGCATGGCCGCAGGTTCTATTTCGACCAGGATGCTGTGCTGGTGAAACGCTTCGGCATCCGCAATGTCCCTGCCGTGGTACAGCGCGCGGATCCCGTCATGCAGGTGGAAGAAATCGCGCTTGGTAAGGGCGGGGAGGTGCTGCAATGAACCTGCGCGCTCTGATCCTCGCCTTTGCCTTCGCCCTCGCAGCAACCCAAGCGGCAGCAATCTGCAACAAGCGGTTTCTGAACCCCATCACGGAAGTTTGCTGGGACTGCATTTTTCCTATCTCCATCGGCGGCCTGAGCCTGAGCTTTGGCGCCAGCCGCCCAGATACGAGAAACCAGACCTTCCCGCTCTGCATTTGCCCCGGCATCCCGCCCCGGCTTGGCCTTTCCATTGGCCTTTGGGAACCGGCCCGGCTGGTCGATGTAGCAAATGAACCCGGTTGCTTCGTGAACATGGGCTTTGAAATGGATTTCGGGTTGCTATCGCTCGGTAAATCTTCAGCTACCCAGCAAAACGGTGGCAGCACCGGTTCGCGTTGGCAGGCACATTACTACTTCTACCCGCTGGTTTCCTGGCTTGGTGTAATCGTTGACGGGCTGTGCATGCAGAACGCGCAGTTCGACGTCGCCTATATCTCGGAGATTGACCCTCTCTGGCAGGATGCGGAGCTGAATAACCTGATCAACCCGGAGGCAATTCTGTTTGCCAACCCGATTGCTCAGGCGGCCTGCGCTGCAGATTGCACCAAGGCGTCCTCCGGCAATCTGCCGATGGATGCCTTGTTCTGGTGCACCGGTTGCGGCGGCTCGATCTACCCCATCCAAGGCGACGTTGCAGCCCATGTCGGCGGGGTGATGGCGAGCCAGGTGGTAGCAACCAAATTGGTGGCCCGGATGCACAGGCTGCTGATCGCTCGTCAAACCGCTTCAAAGAAACCGCTCTGCCAGACCCGATCGCAACCGGTGATCAAGAAAAGCCAGTACCGGATGCAGGTAACGCGCCCGCGCCCGAAAACGTCGGGACGGTATGGCTGCGGACCCATCGGTTTTTCAGCTCAATATGTGGACCGGCTGAGAGAGTTCCCCTTCAAGGGGGAATCCTTTGGCTGGCTGTTCTGGAGGAAGAGAAATTGCTGCGCACTCTGACTTTTTCGCTGTCGATTGGATTGTCAGCAGGATCCGCCTTGACCGTCCTGTCCCAGTCCCTGGGCGCACAGGAGGTCACGGATGAGGTGATCGAATACGCTCCGGGTAGCACCGGGCGGATCACCGCGCCGCTGGCGACCATCGTTGACACCGCCAAGCAGCAGGGCGAGGCGCTGCGGCAAACCCTGCGCCCGCTCGATGAGGCGGAAGGGGCCTTTTCAGATGTCGATTTCGACGGGCTGCGCACCCGCGCACTGTCGGACCCGCGCGTCCGTGCCTTGCTCGGCGCAGATACGGCCGGGGGCGGCGCCAGCGAGGCGGAAGAAGTGCGCTATGACGGTGCCACCATCTTCTTGCTGGCCTCCTTCTCGATGCCCAAAGAGTCACTGCGGCAAATGATGGCTGAAGCCCGGAAATTCGGTTTGCCCATCGTGTTCCGCGGTTTCGTGAACAACTCGGTTTATGAGACGCAAGCCGCTTTGGAAGAGACGTTCGGCTCTCTGGATGATGCCGTGGGCTTCTCCATCGACCCTACAGTGTTCACCCGGTTCCGGATCACGTCAGTGCCGCAGGTCATTGCCATGAGTGAAGCGGTCGATGTCTGCGAAACACCTGGTTGCGAAGCGGACCCTGTGCCGCTGCATGACCGGGTGGGCGGCAATGTTCCGGTCGAATTTGCCCTGCGCCTGATCGCGGAACAGGGGGAAGCCGGCGCTTTTGAGGCCCGGTGGTTGCTCTCCCAGCAGGAGGCCACAAATGCTGAATAGATCTCTTTCCCTTGCCCTTCTGGCCGTCCTTCTTGGCAGCGGTGCCAATGCGCAATCCTTCATGGATCGGGCGGCCGCGGCAGCTGATGGGGCCGTGAACACTGGCAGCACATTCCGGGATGAAACGATCAACGAGGTGGTGACGCCTTTCGAAACCTCCCGGCCGCCAGAGGCGGGCATGAACCACACCACATTCGAGGACCGCATTCTGGAAACCCGCGATGCGGACAATGACCAGGGGCGGGTTCTGCGCGCCACAGAAGACAGTGCGATTGTCCGTCCGGACATCGACATCGACGGGCAGGGGGAACTGTTTGATGACGCCAATTGGGCGCATGAGAATGCAGAGGATATTGCCGGGCGGTATTTCAGCAGCGAAACCGGCAGCTGCACCACACCGGAAGTTCCGGTGTCTGACGTGCGCGACGAGTTCTGCGAAAGCCTACCTGCGCGGGAAGAAAAGACCTGCCGCCTGATCCGGAAAATCTGGGTGGATCGTACCGACACTTACCGGTGTGACAGACGGGCCGCAAACTTTGTAAAGGTTTGCGAGAAAACACAAAGCTATTCCTGTCGTAGGAACGGCTCTGTCGCGGCCTGTATTCGCAGAAACGTCAAAATTGAGGGGGGCGACGTGACCTGGAATGGTCGGGTTGCGACCATTAGTTTCCCGGCGCCTGGCCGCAAGCCAAAGTTCGCCCATCCTTCAGGCGCTTATCCGGCTACCTACAACTACGCAACTCTTGCGAAGCATCAGTTCAATGTAAGGATCTCCGACAGGTTTGCCCCTGATGAGATCGTCTTGAAGCATGTTAGTGCAGCTGGGCCTGTTCAGATCACAGGGAACGACGGACAACCAATTACGACTGTCGCGGCTTCCGTCCTGAGCAGTTTTGGCACATCAAGTTGGGGGGACACCATTGATTGGGATTACCCCAGGACTCCCGAAGACGGGCTTCTAATCCCGTCTACCAACACTTATGGCTGGGAAACAGACAGCGATGGCGGTTCATTACACACGGCTTTTATCGCAAACTACCCGCAGGTCAGGCAGTGCAATAATTCCAACATTATCTGTTTCAATACACTTGATTACTATGCATCCCAGACAGTGTTTGAATCTGGCTGGGACTCCGATCAGGAGAGTCTATTAAACAGTGTCGGCTTCAACATGCATACGTGGGATATTAGACAGCCCCACGAATACGCGGATCTAAGACATAACACTCAGGTAGAGCGTAATGTAATTCGCCTGCTTGAACTCGACCATTTTGCTACCGCTCGCCCTTCAGGTGGTAAACGGTTCAAGTCCAACAACATGACCACGCGTGTCGTTTACAACAACGCTACCCAAGGGGGTGGCGCAGCAGCGCTGCGCATGGAATTTAGCGGTTCTTGCTGTGATCGCTTCGTGGATACGGGGAGCGAAACATGCGAGTGATTTGCACCCTGTTCCTCATTGTGAGCCTGTTTCAGGCTTGGGCCAGCCCTGTCTCGGCCGAGATTTCCTGCTCTGACCCGTCTTATGAATGCCTTGAATGGTCAGACGGCACAACCACAGGCGGCGTCAGCCTGGGTCGGTATTGTGTGCGCTACGCAGGCATTCAAGACTGTGTGGACAGTGATCCGATGGACGAGTGCTCAGCAGTGCGCGCAAGCCTCAACTGCAACAGGACAGAACGCAGTTGTGTCGATTACCGCAACGGGAAATGCCGTCAGTGGCGGCTGACCTATTCCTGCCTGAACGAACATGAGGATATGAGCCCTGCGCGGCTTGTGAACACTGAGTTCGGGCCGACACAGGAGAGGATTGTTAACCGCTGCGGTGCGCTTGCAGGCAATGAGGAATGCGAGCTGACCGGAACCGTGACGTTGGAAGGCGCGGAAGTGCGCGACATCAACGGCAAGGATTTTTCCCGGAGCTGGTGGAAACGCGAACGTACCTACAGCTGCCTGGCTCCGGGTGAGGGTGACACAACCTGCGGGCCGCTGGAAAGCGATCCAACTTGCATCCTGCAGGGTGATACCTGTCTTGCCGAGACCAATGGCGTCTGTACCAACAGGGAGTATCACTACCGTTGCGGCGTCACCTCCGGGGATCTGCAAACCAGCTGCGAGCCGATCAACGTCTGTGTTGGTGAGAACTGCATCGGGGTTGAACAGGAAACCTCTAGTGATTTTGGCAGATCTGCAGCGTGGTTGAACGTCCTGGCGCAAATGCAAAAGGAATACCGGGAACAAGCTGCCACTGACCCGGATGATGTGCGCTTTTTCCAAGGCACCAAGATGACCTGCAGCAAGGCACCCGGCCGGAACTGCTGCTCAACCGGCGGCATTTTCGGCAGTACCTGCCCGGAAACTGCGTCGATCCTGCGGGACAAACGGGAAGCGGGGTCGACCCATTATGTCGGCGTCACCTGCCAGCAGAAGATTTTGGGCGCTTGCGTAAAGAAGCGCTACCACTATTGCACCTATAACTCGAAGTTCGGCCGGGTCTTCATCGAGGAGTTCAAGAAGCAAGTAGATCAAGGTTGGGGCAGCACACTCGTACCGAACTGCGGCTTTGTCACGATTGAAGATTTTGCCAACGTGGACATTGAGGAAATGGATCTGTCGCCTGTCTTTGGCGACATCATGAGCGACATTCATGTTCCCGTAGCCGAAGACCTGCAGGATTTCTATGAAAACCGGTTCCCAGCGGCCGACAGCCAAGCGCAGGATGCATTCGAGGAGTTGGGCCAATGAACCGGCGCACCTTCCTTCTCTCCAGCCTCACTGCTGCAGCGGCACCGTCAATGTCCTTTGCTCAGGAAAACCCCGGTGTTGGTGTGATTTTCATCGGGGCGTCGTGGTGTGCCTTCTGCAAATCCGCCGCGCCTGTGCTGGCGGCGATGACCCAGCCCGCCGGCATTCCGGTCCTGGTTGCCTCGCATGACGCCCGGCCGATCCCGCCATTTGCCGAGGTGACCGATGCCAGAACCCACCCGGTTGCCGCGCAGATCTCAGAGTTCCCGACCACTCTGATTTACTCGCAGGCTGCCGGGGAAGTAACCGGCCAGATCACCGGCTACCGCAATGCGCGCCACTACGCGCAGTCGGTGCGGGCCGCAGTTCTTGCCGCAGCCGGGAGGACAGGCTGATGCTGAAACCATTGACCCTTACCGCACTTCTCACCACGGCAGCCTATCCCGCCAGCGCCGGGCTGATCTGCAATGGTGAAGAGGTAGACGGCTGGCACTTCTATTGCGACCCGGAACCTGAGCCGGAACCGGTCAAACCGGAACCGGCACCAGAGCCGCAACAGGAAGTCAGAGAAGAACCCCAGGAGCCCAAAGAACCGAAAGAGCTGACGGCCACCGAGGAGATCGAGGCGTTCCGGGAATACGCCGACGAGCTGAAGCACCGCGCCATTCTCGATCCGACCCCGGAAAACGTGCAGGCGTATATGGAGGTGAACAAGCAGATGGCACAGCAGGCGGCGCGTTTCGCAGCCGTCTGGCAGCGGGTGCTGTTCGGCTCGCCCCACCTCGATGCCAATACCCGCCGTCCGCTGACCCAGATGGGAACCAACATCTATCAGGACCAGCGCAATGCGGCGGAGCAGGCGGCTCTGCGCCGGGCGGCACAAGAGGCCGGTCTGATCTTTGTCTATGACAATCCCGCGGACTGCCGCTTGTGCCTTGCGCAGGCGCAGATCCTCGACGGCATCCGCAATGCCTATGGCGTTGAAATTCTGGCGGTGTCCACCGATGGCAGCCCCATCGAGTATTTCCCGGACGCGGTTCAGGACGCGGGCCAGCTTGAGGCCCTTCAGCTCGCGGACAAGCCGCGCCCCTTCATCGCCATTGTCGATGCCGCCAGCGGGGAAACCCAGCTGATCGGGGGCGGACTGCTGACAGAGGATCAGATCCTGGAGCGCGTCTACGTGGTCCGGGAAGTGCCCATGGGCGAACGGTATGAGTGAAGGAGCAGGCAGAATGGTGTATTTCATCGGCAATATCCCAGTGGATCCGGCAACTGACGACGGCCAGAACCTCCTTGGCCGGGCGCATCAGGAACACAGCCGTATTACCTGCGGCTGCCGGAAACCGGCCCCGCAAATGTATGTGGCCTGCGTGAATGGCCGGTTCATTCTGAAACGGATGCCGGGCACCGGTGCGGAACATGCGCCCGGCTGCGAGTCTTTCCTGCCACCAGAAGACCTCTCGGGCCTCGGCCAGGTGCAGGGCAGCGCGATCAAGGAAGATCTGGACAGCGGCACCACGACGCTGAAGGTCGATTTCCCTTTGACCATGGGCAGCAAGCGCCCAGCAGCGCCCGCACCTTCGGGAAAAAAGCCGACAGAGGCCAAGGCCAGCCCGCGCAAGCTCGGCCTGTCGAGCCTGTTGCAATACCTGTGGCATGAGGCGGACCTGGTGAAATGGCCCCCGGCGATGCAGGGCAAACGCTGGTGGGGGCCGGTGCAGCGCGCGGTTCTGAATGCAGCCGCCGGGAAATCCGCCAAGTCCCGTGACCTGCGGGATATTCTCTACGTTCCAGAATACTGGAAGGCGGAGCGGAAAGTCGAGAACGCCGCGCGCCGGGCCAAGCTATTGCGCGGCCTTCAGGCGCCTGCGCGCGGCACCGCTCCATTGGGCCTCGTAGTGGCCGAATACAAAAGCCATGAAGCCACCCGCATGGGTGCGCGCTTTCTGTTCAAACACGCGCCGGACTGCGCCTTTTTTGCGGAAGACGACCTGGTACGGAAATTCGAGAAGGTGTTTGCCGATCAGCTGATGCTCGCGGACACCTTGGGCGACGTGCATGTGATGGTGATCGCGACCTTCAGCGTTGCCAAAGCCGGATACCCCGTTCTGCGGGAAATCGGCATGATGCTGGTCACTGCAAACTGGATCCCGTTTGAAACCGTTCGCGACTATCAGCTGATCCGGGCGCTGACAGAAGGCAAGCGCGCTTTCCTCAAATCCCAGCGGTTCACCCTCGACCAGGAAACCCAGATTGCCTGCGCGGTGCTGACCGATCTGGAATGCCCGGTATCACTGTTTGTTGCTGATCCCGCCGCGGACACCAATGCAGTCGCCGCCCTGCGCGAAGTAGCTGCAGAAGGCACCTATTCTGCCTGGCTCTGGCTGGATGAGGACGCAATGCCAGACCTGCCGGTGCAGGTGATCCATAGAGAGGACTGGCAAAGCACAAGAACCGAACAACAAGAGGCGAACAACAGCTATCAGCACGGAAAGGCAGGCCAATGAAACGCAATCTTTTGAACCTTTTAAGCGCGGCCCTGCTCACGACCGCAAGTTCTGCAACGGCAGACGTAGGCAACGACCTGAAACAGTTTTGGGAACGCACCGGCGGCGGTGTGAACGTCACCAAGCCGACAGCCTACAAGGGGCAGCAGGCGGGCTATGCCACGCTGGGTTCCCTGTATCTGCGCACCCGCCCGCGCAACAGCCAGCTTGCGGCGATCCAACTGCCCTCCGTTCGCGCGGGCTGCGGCGGCATCGATATTTTCGGCGGCGCCTTCTCCTTCATTTCAGAGGAGGAGCTGATCGCACTCATGGAAGCAATCATGCAAAACGCAGCCGGGTTTGCCTTTGAGCTGGCGCTGGAGAGCCTGTCGCCTGCGGTTCAGGAAATCGTCGCCAAGCTCCGGGATCTGATCCAGCAGGTAAACTCGGGCAACATCAACTCCTGTGAAGCCGGGCAGCTTCTCACTGCCTCGCTCTGGCCCAAAATGGACGGGGCTTCTCAGCATGTCTGCCAAACTATTGGCGGCTATTCCGGCCGGTTTGCAGATCGCGTGGCCTCCCGGCACGGCTGCGGCACCGGCGGACAGCATAGCTCGACCCTGGGGCGCGCGAGCGGCGCATTGGCAGAGCAGGTGCCAACGGACGTCAACTATGCGTGGCGCGCAGTGAAGAAGAACAACTTCCTCGCCTCCAACCCGCGCATCGCTGAGTTCTTCATGACCCTCACAGGCACGATCATCACCACTGCCCCGGAAGATGACGATGACAGCACCACGCACCGGGCCATTCCGCCGCGCGCCTTGTCGCCGGATGCGGCCAAAGCGCTGGTCGAGGGTGGTGCCTACAAAAGTCTGCGCTGCGATGAGACGAACGATTGCCTGAACCCCGCGCTCAGGGACAGAAACCTGTCTGCTTCCGACGCGCTGTTTGCGGTGACAGCTGATGCCATTCAGGGTCTGTCCGATGCGATCAGCAATGACACCGCACCGCCGGATGAAGCTATTGCCTTGATCAACCTGACCACCATTCCGGTCTATAAGCATCTGGTCACCGCAAAGAGCTACAAATACCAGTTTGTCCAGGACGACATCAATTCGATGGCGGAATTGGTCGCCGTCGATCTTGCGATTGCCTACATCGACGAAGGGATGAACGAGATCCTGAACTCGGCCGCCAACGTCGATATTGCCGGTGACATCAACCGGGAGTTTCAGGTCACGGTACGCCAGACCAAAGGCGTGCTGCAGGACCTGCGGGCCTCCGC
The DNA here is from genome assembly GCF_002407245.1 of Phaeobacter piscinae. Taxonomy (NCBI): domain Bacteria; kingdom Pseudomonadati; phylum Pseudomonadota; class Alphaproteobacteria; order Rhodobacterales; family Roseobacteraceae; genus Phaeobacter; species Phaeobacter piscinae. The sequence continues at coordinate 18,193 of NZ_CP010683.1, forward strand.
ACAGCGGAAATACGCGGAAGCCCTGCGCAATCTGGAGCGCCTGAGCCTTGCCAGGGGTGAACTGGCCGCATCGTCCAACGCGATTTTCGGCAACATCATCAATCAGACCGGGGGGCAGTGATCGATGCCCGAACTCGAAATCCACACGGTTGGCGGCGGCTACTATCTCTATGACGTCTTCAACTACCTCGCTGCCTTCACCGGCTCGGGAAACTTTGGAGCACTGATCTATGGCGGCATCGTCGCTGGCGTGCTGGCGGCGGGTCTCCATCTGGCGGTCTTTGGCGCGGCGCGGCAAGCGGTGACCTATTTTATCGGCGTCATGCTGGTGGTCACTGTCGGCCTCGGCCCCAAGGCGCGGGTGATCATCATGGATTCCACCGTGCCGCTTGGCATCTACGGCACCGTGGACAATGTGCCTTGGTCCGTTGCCTGGGTTGGCTCTCTGACATCGAGGGCCAGCGCTTCACTCACCGACGTGATGGAAACACTGCTCGCTGCGCCGGATAACCTGACCTACCAGAAGTCCGGTATGCTCTTTGGCTCCACCATTCTGAGCCAGGCGGCCCGCTGGCGCTCGGTCACTCCGGTTGTTCAGGAAACCCTCGTGAACTTCATGGAAAACTGCATGGTCGATGGCTCGAACATTGGCATTGTCGATGTGGGTGAGCTGGGGCAGGCAGGCAATCTGGTGGCATACATCGGCGCCAATGTCCCGCAATCTCTGGCCTATTACGATCCGGTTCTGGAAGAAACCACGACCTGCGCAGACGGCTGGCCGCAGATCTCGACCCGTCTCAACAACGAAGTGCAGAACGTCCTCTTTCAAAAGGCCGCGGCGATGGATCAGAGCCATTTCGCAGCAGATCCCGCGCTCTCGGCCGCCGATATGCGTCAGACACTCAACGAGTTTCAGACCTTCATTGGCATGACCTCGGCCGGTGCCCAGCAGACCATCCGTCAAACCATGCTGGTCAATTCTCTGGATGGCGCGGTGCAGCGGCTGATTGCCTCCTCGGGCAACAACGCGGCGATGACCGCCTATCAGGCGGCGAGGGCGGAAGCCCAGACCTCGGCCAGCTACAGCTCCGTGGGGATTACCGCCCTGAAATGGGTGCCGCTCCTGAAAATCGTGTTTGAATCGCTCTACTATGCGGCTTTCCCGCTGGCGATGGTCATGATGATGACGCCTCTGGTCTGGAATGTCATGAAAGGATACTTCGGGGGCTTCCTCTGGCTGGCTGCCTGGGATCCGCTGTCCGCCATCCTGCATTCCATCGTCATGAAAGCCAGCTCCGGCTATTACCGGGAGGCAATGGGCTCTTATAGCACTGGTGCGCTCGACTATTCCCTGACCTTCGCCAACTACCTGGGCGTCCGCGCGGTCGAACAGGATGTGGGCACCATCGCGGGTTACCTGATGATGTCGGTGCCGTTCGTTTCCACTGTGATCCTGTTCGGCGCGAGCCGAATGGCTGGCCTTGCGACCTCGATGCTGAACGTCGGGCAGGGGGCTGCAATTGAATCGGGCCGCGAAGCGGCCACCGGAAATATCTCTCTCTCCAATGCCAGCATGAATAACTTCGCGGCCAACAAGTGGAACACTTCCTCGGTGCATGATGCAGGGGCCGCCACTGTGCGGATGGCAAATGGCGCGATGCGGACCGTCAACGCGGACGGATCTTCGACCTTCGCCACCGGCACCGCCCAATCGACCGGCGGCATGTCGGCACGGGTGGGTCAGACGATCCGGGAAGAGGTTTCGGACCGGAAAGAGGCCGCGATCCGCAATGCAACGTCGCTGCGCGATGAGTGGAGCACCGCGCTTAACCAGACCGCCGCAAACTATGCGAATTTCGGCCGGTCCTTGGCCACTGGCACCAGCACCGCTAGCGACAGCTCTACCTCTCAGAGCCACCGATGGACTGAAGAGGCCAGGAAGGCACATACAGCGGTTGAGAAATTCGCCAAGGAACACGGGATCTCAGTGGACGCTGCATACAAAGTTGCACTAGCAGCGGGCGCGAAGGGTGGCCTCGGTGCTGGTAAGAAAGAAATTTCAGTTGGTCTTGATGGAAGTATCATCGGAACCGGCTTGGACAGTGATGCCTACCGCCGTGTTGCTTCCGCCGCGCGAGACTCCGGCTTGACAGAAACCGTTGCCAAATACGGCGATGCAGTGAACTCGATCAGGGCAAGCGAGACCAGCAGCCTGACCAATACCGAAGACGGTGGAGAACGCTGGAGCATCGACAATGCGCAGCGCAAAGGCAACGCATATGCAGAGGCTCGAGAGGAAGCCGAAACTCTGGCCTCAGCAGAAAGCAACCTCTATTCGCACGGCATCAGCTATGACGGCCAGCTGACCGACGCGGTGATCGGCGAATGGCGTGAGGCTGGATACAGTGAGCAGCAGATCTCCGGCTTCCTCAATCCGAAGTCCACCGCTGGTGTGAAAGCCCAAGAGGCCGCCGTGGAGAAAGTCCTGCCCGGGTTGCTTCAGGAGCTTGGCCTGGATCGGCCGAACCCGGGCTTAGCCGAAGCTCATACGCTTTCCCGCCCAAAGGAAGAAATCACCACCCAGCGCCTGCCATCGAGCGGCATGGACCATCACAAAGAGTTTGGCCGGATCACCGAGGCTACCACCAAGGTTCAAGGGGCCATGGAAAACCATAGGACTGCCTTGTCTGAGCAGGCAACCTCCAAAGCGACAGAAAATGAGCGCGCAGTGGTAGACGGTCAGGATTTCGGAGTGGTTCCGGGCGCGCTTCAGAAGGTTTGGACGACCGGAGAGGACATCGTGGACAGCGTTCTCGACGCAGGCTCGGCTGTATCCTCTGCGATCACCGGCACACCTCAGCTCTCCAACTACGACCGGGATGTGATGATCCGGACCATCGCCGGAGAAGCTGGACGGGAAAGTGACACTGGGCAGGCCGCTGTGGCGCATGTGATCATGAACCGGGTTGCAGATGAGCGTTGGGGAGACAATCCGGCCGAGGTCAGCCTGCAGCTCAAACAGTTCTCTGCCTGGAACAACGGCGTTGGCGGAAACAGCCTGCCCCTAAATCTCGAAGAAGGCAGCGCCGAATATGAGCGGATCGGCCGGATTGTCGATGGCGTTGCCGCCGGACAGATCCCCGACGTGACCGGCGGTGCGACACACTATTACTCACCAAAAGGTATGGCCGCGCATGTGGCCGCCGGGGAGCAAACCAATGAGGTGCCCACTTGGCTCTCACGAGAATCACAGGCGCGCGGGCGCCAGAATATTCAGATCGGCGGTCACATTTTCACCGGTCTCAGAAGGGAAGGCGAATGAGGTCAATACCGATGATTATACGCCGAAAAGGCGCCGAAAAGGCCCCGCGAGTCGCTCAGGTCATGCTCAACGGTATGACTGCCGTCGTTGTTCCGCAGCAGCCAGACAACAACCCAGATTGCACCTGCGCCGAGATAGAACAATCCGATGGTTTCGAGCTGCAGGACAACAAGCACGGCGAAGCCCACCAGGTAGGCGATTTCTTTCCAAAATTTCGTCATCAGGCGTCGCATAGGGGCTTCTCCTTTAGGGCGAACAAGCATAGCAAAACACTCCTAAACAGGCAATGAAACCGCAGCAATTCTAAGAACAGAAAGGAAACGGGCAATGATTTTGAGCAACACAACATGGGGCAAGGCAGTTTTGGCGGCAGCAGTGGGTCTCACCATGACCACGGCCCCTGCCGCCGCTGAAACGCCGCAGGCCGATTTCGAGTTTGATCAGCGCGTGCGTGACGCACTTCTTCGCAATCCGGACATCATCCTGGAAGTGTTCGCTCTGCTGGAAGCAAAGGAAGAAGCCGCCAAAGCCGTGAAAGACCAGGAACTGATCGCCAATGTGACTGACGAGCTGTTTGAAGGGCTCGATCCGGAAAAGCCGATCCTGGTGGAATTTCAGGACTACAACTGCGGGTATTGCCGCCGGGCGCACCCCGTTGTCGCCTCTCTGAAGGAAACCATGCCTGACCTGCAGCTGGTGATCATGGAAACACCTGTCCTGGGCAAGGAATCGGAGTTCACCGCCAAGGTGGCTTTGGCGCTGAAAGCGCTGAAGGGCATGGACGCCTACCGCGAATTTTCCGATGCCATGATGTCGGTACAGGGAAAGGCCAGCGCCGCAACTTCTATCCGCCTGCTGGTGGAGCTGGGCCATGAACCGGAAGAAATCACCGCTGCGGTGAATGAAGGCATCGGCGCAGATGATCTGGAAAAGGCCAAGCGCCTGGCCGCTGCACTCGGCGCAACCGGCACCCCGTACTTTGTGGGGCCCGGCGGCATCATCCGCGGCGCGGCTCCGGCCGACCGGCTGCAGGCTATCACAACTGCGTCGGCAACCGATGACTCCACTGGAAACTGAGAAAGGTGTCGCGGCGGGCCATGGCAGCAATACCTCTGCAAAGGATGAGGCCCACAGCCGGGCATAGCAAAGCCCACCGCTGACAAACAAGTTAAGCAAAAAGGCCCATGAGTAAAGGCGGCCACACAATTCGAAAAGGGATTTTCCAGTGAAAACGATCAAGCGAGCAGTTGCAGTTGCGGGCCTGATGGGCCTGGCCGGTTGCATGGGAAACACCTCCCAGACCTCGGCCAATATCATGGGGCTGCAATCTATGGCAGGCGTCCAGCGCGCGGCCCAGGCCCAGCCTTCGGAAAAGGATCTCGCCATGAGCTGCAGCGAGGTTAAGGAAGAGTTGGGCACGCTCTACGCGCGCAGCGAGGCGATCAACAAGGCAGAACGGAAACGAGAGCGCAAAGCCAACTTGACCGGCGGCCTCATGGAGGCGGGCCTGTCTGTCCTCGGCGCCGGTGCCATCGCCAACGCGGGATCAGCCCAGTCAATTTCCAACGTGGGCACAGCCACCGCTGTAGCCGGCACCGCAGCCAGCGGCGTGCGCGGATCCGGCGGCCCTGACGCCCAAACCTACAATACGGCACTAGCGATCGCAGAACGCAGCGCGCTCCTGGAGCGCGTAAAACTCGCCAACGGCTGCTGAAGCCCCGCAACTGTCTCATGAAAAGAGGAAACCACGAGAGCCCATGCTTTTAGCGTATGGCGGCACGTGGATCCTGAAACCAGAGGACGCAAAGAGAAAATCGCGCACGAGATCGGTTTCTCGACGAACCGCGCAGCGCAGCATCTGCGAACCGGGCGGTCCGGGATGCTCGCGCTCGCGTCATCAATGCTCTTCTCGGTGGCGGCGGGCTCGAAGCCGACATGCGGCGTCGCGGCGGCAGGTTTGCAGCGCTTCCCGAGTTGGTCACCGCCGCAGTATGACGCCAGCCAGCCCAAACGCGACCTTCATATCAGGCGCAGCGATTGCTTCGCTGCGGGTGCGAAGCATTTTGGCCAATTCCCCAAACCGGCCATCCAGCAGGTGGTGGCGGCACCGGCTGATGCTACGCTCCACACCAAGTGACGCGATGCGCAGGAAGCCGCCGCTGCAAAGTTGCGATCCGTCTTCGCCCTTCGGAGCCTGACCGGCCCAATGCTGCCGTTCATAGAGGATATGGACTGCTGCGATGCGACCTGACATTCTGGACTTTCGCCGCGCATGCAAAGTCTAGCGGCCAACAGCTCACGATGCTCCAGCAGATCGGCATTGATAATCATGCCTACCAGAACGCAGTTAGCTGGCGAAGTTGTCAAATAGAGACAATTGCCGCGTGGGTAGCCACTGAAATGCAGTGCTTTGGTCCCACTCCAAAGCTCTGGCCCTCATGTCTGCCAGCAACGTTTCTGACAGCCTCTTGCGGGAGAAGCTATTTGCTTCGTAGGACAATATCTCCTCATTGGAGATGTCCTTAAGCCGAGCTACAACGAATGCAGAAAGCCTTGGCCCGGTCTGAATTTCATCAGACAAGCAAATTGTTCGGAGTGTGCGGACTAGTGCGCCAACTGCGTTCGGGTTGTCCTCCAGTATGAGCTCCAAATACTTCTGAGAAAGATCAGAAAAATAATCCTGGCCGTGGTGAAGCGAACTAGAGCGCCAGTCATATAGAATTGCGTCCCAATTGAAGAAGGTGGTTTCAAGAAGGGACAAAGGACTGTGAGCTTCGACTACACCTTCTGCAAAAGCCCAAGTTCGCGAGACCTCCCACACATCAAAGTTCCATCGCCCAAAACGAACACGATGCCCACCAAACTTGTTTTGAACTGCTTCGTACCGCCCCAAGGTGTCCATGAAGGTTTCACGATCATGAACCTGAACAACCGTATCTACATCGCTGGCGAAGCTCGGCGCACCTAAAAGGGAGATGTCCCTGAGCGCTCCACCGAAGATAAAAATATCTGCACAAACAGATACTTCGTCAATGAAGCGCCCAACGGCACTACGTTCAGCAATCGGCTCATCAAAGAAGCGACGGATACGCTTCTTGGCGGCTTTCTGGTCAAGTGCAGGTTTCATCTTTTTCCTTAGCAGCGAAGCTCTCTAAGTTCCCGCTCGAAGCTTAGTGCGAAGCCGTCTGTCATACCAGAGATCATGTCTGTGAGCAATTGACAGCGGCGATAACCCAACGGAAGGTCTTCGTTCGGGCTTTCGAAAACTCGCCGGTAATTCTCCGAGATGCGTCCGTAGGCGTACTTCTCAAAAGGAGTTCCGGGATGTCCTTTGGTCTCCTTCTGGGGGTCGCCACGGCTAACGATGGCAGGCCAAAGCATATCCATGATTGAATGGATAACTTTGTGCCCTTCCAGTTCCAGCTCAAGAACACTTCGGTGCTTGTAGGCGTTCTCGAACGCAAAACCTTTAAGTTTTTTGCAAAGCAATGCAGCACTCGACACGGAAATGAGATCGTCTTTCAAAGCGCCTTTCTCGATATCGGATTGCCTCTCTAGGAAAGCTTCAATGACCGCAGAAACCATGTTTCCGATGGCAAACACCCGGAACATCTGGGTTGAAAGATCATTTACTTCGTTCGGCGATAGTTTCGCGTCTTTGTGCTTTTTGTGCTGTGCGTCCGCTCGCTCGCAGACATCTTTGATCACAGCGTCGGTTTCAGGTTCTCCGTCCGCCCCAGCTTCGAGATAGCTGATCAAATCTCTGTAGGAAACCAGCCCTTTCTTTACCGCATCTTCCACATCCAAAACCGAATAAGCAATGTCGTCGCTTGCTTCCATCAAAAACGTTAACGGATGCCGCACCCCCTCTTTCAGACCGGTCTCTTTCCAAACGTCCGCCACCACATCCAGTTCGGAATGAAAGCACCCGAACTTTTTGGTCGCAATATTCGACTTATCCTGTTGCTCCGAGGTCCCAGGGTACTTCATTAGGGCAGCCAACGCGCCGCACGTAAGGTTGAGCCCAAAGTTGTCGTTCATAATCTGGAGCTTGGTGAGCACGCGAAGCGCTTGGGCATTACCTTCAAACTTTTCAAAGTCCCGACGCATACGCAACTTCACATCGGAAGAAATATCCAGGTTCTCGCAATCAAGGAACTTAAATGCCTTAGCCTCGTTTTTTTTGAACCAGTCTCCTATGGCATACTCACCTTGATGGCCGAATGGCGGGTTGCCGATATCATGCGCGAGCCCCACTGTCGCGAGAATTGAGGGCAGATCGCGCTTATGCTCAGCTAATTTAAAATTGCCCCCCCCGCGATGAGCGAGTGAAACACCAATACTCCGTGCAATATTGGACACCTCATGGGAATGAGTAAGGCGCGTTCTAACGCTGTCGTTTTTCTCCAAAGGGAATACTTGGGTTTTGTCCGCTAACCGCCGAACAGGAGTGCTAAAAAGAACTCGGTCATAATCGCGCTCAATTTCCGTTCTATCGCCGCCTGCATTTAGCGGCTGCCCGTCTTTCTTGTGCATGTCCTTACGCCGGGTTGCGGACATAAGTTTTTTCCAATCCATTACATTCTCCAAAATATTCGGTTGCCATCCGCTTCGGATCAAAGAAAGTGAAATGACCTTTGAGGCGTCAGTCGTATTGTGTCTGTTCGTTTTATCATCTGTGGCTTCCGCCGTCTTCCGCCCGTTGCGGTCAAAACCTCTACTTCTGGTGATTTGATTAGCGCGCTGTTGAGATCGTCGGAGTGCGCAGGGGTTTGGTTGTATGTTTGATCGAAAAAGTCTGCGACGGATAGAGTAGCCTCAGGAGTGCAATCTCTGAGGAACTTAGGTATGTCACCCAAAAGCTCTTCTCTTGCTCCTCGCCGCGAGTTCGCATCAAACAGGTACAGCGAAGCATCCTCGATAGAGTTATACCTCAACATTTGTAGACCGGACCGACCGACATGCGCTTGCGAGTTCTTTTTCCGGTGCAATATATCGTTGTAAACCTGTCGGGCCCGGAAAGAATTTGCGAAATGTACTAGCCAGTACTCCCACCCACTTTGGTTGTTAATCGAGAACGGGCTCACGAAGTTTGCCAGCGTTTGAAACTCCTCAAATACAACCTTTTCGACGGCCGCAAGCCACTCCTTCTTGGTCTTGTGTAGGGAGATTTCTGAAATCTGTCCGTCAAACAATCTCTTGTCTTGCCTTCTCGTGGGACTGATGAATGCCAAGAAGGATTTGATAGAAAATGTTAGGAACACTTCGGAAGATCGCGTCAACGAAAGAGCTGTGCGAAGATGGCCTTCCGATACATCAGCATGACCATACTGATCGAGGTTGAAGATGGTGTTTCGAACCCTTGAGGCCAAAACCATTTGCGCAATACTTGAGAGATTTCTCCCGAAATCGCCTTCGAAGTACTTCACGCGAAACATGGCACCGTTGTGCTCGTCTTGGTGTTCCAGCAAGAATGTATTAACACTACTTTGCAGGGCCAGTATAGCAACAGGGGAAAGATCATTGAAATACATGAAGAACTCGAAGGAAATCGGTTTGAACCCGTCTATTTTCCTTCTGAGATTCACCTCGGCGCTCACTGATTTAAGCGTTTGAAGCACCATCAGGGGGGAACCGAGCGTACCACATTCGTATGCGCCGGCCCCGCAGAACCCATCCACAAAAGACAGCCGAAATCTCTCTTGCTGAGGCAAACTGCATCTTACGCGAACGTACTCGTGAAGGTACTCTTTAATAATCTCAAGTTTGATCTTGGAGTGCGGCCCAATCTTAGCACCGTTTTCCCAGTCATACTGTCTCTTAACCATGCTGAAGGCGCTCCAGTAACCCTATGGAGACACCGAAAATGTTGGCATTTCTTCCCAAACTTTCCCCCGAAACAGCCGCCCGTTGGCTTTCTTAGAGCGTTTCTTGTTGTCTTTTCCCCACGTTCCCCATTGCTTGAAAAAAAACGCAGTTCCGTAGCGCTTGCACAAAGAATGGATTTCATCAATCCATTCCTCTTTGATAGGCCGCGCTTGCGACCCACTTTCGCCTCCAACGATGGCCCAGTGTATATTGCTTAGATCGACCTCTCCGACCGGCGCGATTAACGGTTCAAAGGAAATAAATCGGATTATCGCAGGGGTGACAGAAAGGGCGTCAATTCTTGCGACTGTTTCTGCGCTTTCAACACTAGTTCCCAGCCAAACATTTGGAAGAACCGCATCGAGATGATCTCTCGTGAACTCAAGCATACGCTCAGGTCTTTTAGTCAAGATCTGATACTGGTGGCGTGGCGTTTTCTTCATTACTTGCCAAACTCTTTCGACAAAATCGAATGGAACTCTTTCATGAAAGAGATCGCTCATGGAGTTAACAAAAATTTTTCGGGGCTTCCTCCATTTCAGTGGTGCCTCTAAAGACCTTTCGTCCAGATTGATGGCGCCTGTCCAAACGGTTCTCTTACCCGAGCGCCGCGCGAGCCCTTGATACTTCTCCATACCCATTGCTTCCAGCCGAAGAGCCATATGCATCGCATAACAGTTCGTGCATCCGCTCGACGCCGCTGCACACCCTGCAACTGGGTTCCAAGTTGTGTCAGTCCATTCAATCTCTGACAAAACAGTCTCCATGGGTCAAAAAGCCATCTATATCTCCGAGATATAGCGCGAGAGCGGAAACCCTGCATCCCTGACAAGAGGTGGATTCTGATCGCTGAAGCGTACCTCCCGGAGAGGACGACGGTGCCATGTTCGCAAACAGGAACCAAGTCGCACGCGCGAACAATCGCCGAATGCCGCCGAAGTTGCAAGTTTGTTGACAGGTCGTCGAACAAGTGAAAGACTTGCCCATCGTCGTCAAAACGGATCGGTCTCGTGTTGGGAATGCAAGCGTTGGCGTCGCAGGATGGATCGGTCGCGTCCTATCACGGTCTGAGGGACTCCTCTCAGCCCGCTTTGAATGTCAGCTTCCGACCAGGAATTCTTCGATACCGCTTCTGCGGCGAATTTCGGCAATCGCTCTTACTTCATGCGAACCAGCCGTGGATATGCGACAAGACGGAGGTCTGCTTCGGGCTGGCAGCGGCCAACTGCAGCTGCAGCATCTCGTCTGATGGGAATCGGTGGCTCTGGGCTCTCCTGTAACCTTCCCTGGAACCTTCGCCGCGATCTGCGCGGATGGCAGGTTCAGGAAATCACGCCGTTCGCTGCGCCTTGTTCGAACTGGAAGGGCGCGGACAAAGAGTGAATTCGCTGCGACCGCATGAACGACCGCTTTACTCACTCGCGCATTGCATTTCTCTTTGCTTGAGCCACGATGCCCAGATGGCGAAACCCAAGCCCAAGCCCGTTGCCACAAGCATCAATGTAAGCAGCGTTTGCGCGGCATTGGTTTCGACCACGGCTGTGCCTGTCGCCGCAGTCAAAATGGCACCTCCAGCAACAATCAACGCGCCACTTAGCCCTGCGGCACTGCCCGCGAGTTCCGGTCGCACGGACATCGCGCCAGCATTGCTACCGGGCATTGTAATCCCATTTCCAAGGCCCACGAATATCGTGCTCGCAAAGAAGATTTGTGGCGATGTGATGCCCAAAGCCAAGACGAACAGACCTCCAACAAGCCCGATACAGGCTATGATCCGGCCCGCAATCATCATGGTTGTTGGCTCAAACCCTTTGCCAAAACGCCCGGCAATGAAGCCACCCAACATGAACCCGACCGTTATTGTTCCTATGTAGAATCCAAGCTCCGCCGTGGAAATTTCAAATACGGTTTGAGCCACAAGCGGAGCGCCCGTCAGGAAGATGTAGAACGCACCAACCGAGAAAGTGCCGCACAGTGCGTAAGCCCAGAACAGCGGTTCGCGCAAAAGAGATGTCGTGCCAAGCACTGGCGTGCCGGGATCACTGTCCCGATCCCGCTTGGTTTCGCCCAAGTCCAGCCAACACAAAATTAGCAGGCCAAATCCTGAAGCGGCAAAGAAAGCGAAGATGGATCGCCACCCCAGAAATGTGTCCAGCACACCTCCTAACATCGGTCCAACCATCGGAGCGATTGCCATGGTCATTCCGATGTAACCGATCAAGCTCACAGCCTCTCGCTCTGATCTTGTGTCCCGGACGATGGCGAGAGACAGGGCGTATCCGCCGATTATTCCGCCTTGAAGCATCCGGGAAAACAAAAATACCTCAATGCTTTGAGCAAGAACGCAGCCCACCGACGCAAATGCAAAGACCAGCAACGCTCCCAAAAGGACTGGCCGTCTGCCAATCCGGTCTGACAGAGGGCCAATGATCAGTTGAATGATGGCAGTTATCGCAAGATACCCGGAGACCGCCCAGCTCACCGTCCCATAGTCTGTTTCAAGATCGACAGCGATGTTCGCCAATGAAGGCAAAAACATATTGAGAGACATGGGCGAAAACCCAGTCAGAAGTATCAGCGTGAGCAAATGCGGCGGTGCTTTTGGATAGTACATTTTGAAGTTCTCAGCTCTAGAAACAAAAAAGCCCCCGAAAATTTCGGAGGCGCATGGAAACGGTTATGGAAAACCCTTATCGGACCATGCACCTCCTGCTGACTACGACGACGAATTTTACGGACATGGCTTTTCTCCTTTGAAGCCGAGCCTAGTCAGACAGTTCTTCTATGGCAATGTAAAAAGCCGCCATTTATGCGTCGCGCAGAATCTGGAAATCTGGGCTCTCTTGGAACCTTGGCCGCGATCTGCACGGATGGCAGGTTCAGGGAATCACGCCGTTCGTTGCGCCTTTTTCGAACTGGAAGGGCGCGGGACCTTGCTGCCGTTCGCTGCAGGCGCAGCAAGAACGACCTGGGGCGGTCGCACTGCGCAGGAAGTGACCTTTGCAAAGTCGACAGATCTTGCGGCTTTGCGGGCGATCCATGCCCCAGGCGCAATAAGAAGAGCTGACCTTCGCCGCAGGTGCAGCTGCCGACCACCTTCGAACGTCAGCGGCGCCGGACTTTCCAGACTTTCGCTGCAACTGAAATTTAGGCAGCTCCAAAGGTCAGCATTGGGCTAACTGTCTCTCGGCATGTATGGAAAACTTGCGCTGAATACAGCGCTAGGTATTCGTGCAGGCTTGGCTCCATTCCCGTACCTCACATGACCAATGTCGAAAACACAGAGGTGGGAAAATCAGGTCTTCATGATCAGATTTGTAGTTGTTCCCTAGTGGAACCGTGCGTCGACGCGGTCTACAATCGTCTTCCAACGGTGGCGACATTTCCAAAGCACTCTACTATTCTGTGAAGCGAATTCTGTTCTTACAGTTGGTAATCATGATGATCCTTTTGTCGCGCTTGGCAGCATCCATAGCTTGTATAGTCATGTGTTCGTCTGCTCTGATGGCGGAGAATGAAACCGAGCGGCGTGTTGCTCTGGTAATCGGGAATTCGAGTTATCAGCACGTTACTCGGTTGCCTAACCCTGAGAACGATGCAAGAGACATCGCAAATGTCCTGAAGAAAATCGGATTTGAAGTCACATCTGGTTTCGACTTGGATTTCCGCTCGATGCGCTTGGCAGTTCGTGATTTTTCCGAGCAAGCTGAAGAGGCTGATATTGTTGTGGTTTACTATGCTGGCCATGGCATAGAAGTTGGCGGTGAGAACTATCTTATTCCAGTTAACGCCGAGCTAAAACGCGATCGTGACGTAGATTTTGAGGCCATTCGACTACAGGCATTGCTTGCATCTCTAGAGACCGTTGATGGGTTGAAAATCGTTCTCGTTGACGCGTGCCGAAACAACCCATTTTCAGTGCAAATGGCTAGTCGGAATGCAACTCGATCGATCGGCCGCGGCCTAGCCAGAATTGAGCCAAGCGGCGTCCTTGTCGGGTATGCAGCCAAAGGAGGAACGTTTGCATTGGATGGCAAGGGGCGTAACAGCCCGTATGCCTCAGCGCTTCTCAAGCACCTAACAGAACCCGGTCTGGAACTTGGAAAGCTGTTCAGGAAGGTAAGGGACACCGTCTATGCAGCAACAGGAGGAGAGCAAGAGCCTTTTGTATACGGATCACTGCCGGGAAGGGATATCTTTCTCGTTCCGCCCAAAGTAGAGGTCCCAGCAGAAGCACCAGTCCGAACAGCGGCACTGCCGGGAACTGACAGCAAGATTCAGAAGGATTACTCTCGAGCTGTATCCATGAACAGCGTTTGGGGGTGGAAGAATTTTGTAACAAAGTATTCAGACATGCCCGACCATTGGCTTGTAATGCTTGCGGAGGAAAGGCTGGCAAATGCTGTAGCTGAACGAGACGTCCGTAGGGGGTTTTCTGAGCGGGAGCCCTGGTTGACTTCAGCAATAGGTTCAGATGGCAAAACCGTAAGCCTGTCACGTAATGATAGAGTTCTTGTGCAAAAAGCCCTGAATATGATGGGCTTTGACGTGGGGTCCTTTGATGGACAATTTGGTCCCAGAACCAAGCAAGCAATTGCAGCCGCCAGAATTCGAGCAGGTCTTTTTCGTGGTGTTAAGGTCGACCATTCCTTTCTGAGAGTCCTGCCGAACGTCCACGCTATCGAAGCGCTGCAAACCGACAAGGCCAAGATTTACTCTACTGATGTCTTTTCTGAGGACCTTGAGCCACGGTTGCGCAAGGCTCTTAGCGTCTACTCCCATATACCAATAAAATTCGATTACTTTAGAGGGCACCTATACCTTGCTGTGCAAACGACCTCAGGTGATTGGGACTATGCAAATAAAACGGCTCAGAGAGCTGGTGGGTATCTCGCAACCATCAGTAGCTCAGAAGAAAACAACTTTCTGCTGAAGCTCTTTTCGACTGACGAGCGCTTCATCACAGGGTCTGGCGACGGCGGGCTGCATGGTCCAATGATTGGTCTTTTCCAAGCCGACCGCAGCCGCGAGCCGAGTGGAGGTTGGGTTTGGGTGACTGGTGAACCCATGACGTTTCGCGGATGGAGTCCCGGGAACCCCGACAACAGTAGAAATCGACAACACTGGGCAAGATTCTACAGGTCGCGAAACTTTGCGGGCACGAGTGTTCCTGTCAAGTACTGGGACGACACTACTTCTTCGCTATGGAGTGGTGGGTATCTTGTCGAGATAGAATGACTTTTATACTCCAGGGCATAAATTCGTGTGAAAGAATACCTTTTAAGGTTTCACTTCACTAAGTCACTTCGTATCCGTCGCCAAAATATATGTGCCCTATTTTCACTCCCCCCTTCTTCTTTTGTGAGGCCTTGCCTATTTTCCCCTGTTCGTCTCGGTGCGGATCATGAAAGTGTTCAAAATAGATCTCACCTTTTTTGCCATTTTTAATGTGATTCTCCTTTAAGGTGTAGTCGCCGTCCTTGTTTTTCCTACCTCCACCAAGTGCCTTTGAGAGCGCCTTTGCATAGGCCTTAGTGCAATAAACGCTCTTTCCGCTCTTGAGGCGTCGAATAGCCGCAGGCTTATCGATTTCATTACCATCTGATTTCAAATTTTTCCCAGCTAGGCGCACTGGCTTGTAGTCCTTCCCCATGATCACACTCCGATACCCTCTGAAAAATAGCGCTCTCCTTAAGCAAAGTGTAATGCAGGCAACTGGCCCTTCAAGTTGCAAGGCCACCTTTTCAAGGTCCCCCTTCGAATGGGGTCACGTCCGTCAAGCTGGTATAATTTCCCAGATGGCCTGAGGTCATGGTCAGGCGGCTTGGGATGATAGGCTGAGAATGGGATCGGTCTCCTCTGCGTCGATTTCGGCGAAGGCCTCGACCATCATGTAGTAGCTGGCGGTTTGCCATTCGTCATTCTGCTCGAACAGCACCGCGCCGATCAGGCGGATGATGGACGCCTCGTTCGGAAAGACCCCGACGACATCGGCGCGCCGCTTCACTTCCTTGTTCAGGCGTTCGATGGGATTGGTGCTATTCAATTTGGTGCGTTGCTGGCGCGGGAAGGCCATATAGGCCAGCACATCGTGCTCGCTTTCGTCCATAAGAGCGGTCGGCTTGGGCCATCGCCCGCGGAGTTGGTCGGCCACGCGGCTGCCAGGTTTCCCCGGCGGATGCGCGGTCAGGCTGATCAAAAGCCTGCCGGATTTCCGATGCCGCCATTCAGTTCTGTCTGTCGATCAAAGTGCTGTTCAAGCTTCCACTACGCAAGACCGCCGGGATGGTGGCGAGCTTGTTGAAGCTGGCGGGGCTGGACTGGCCGGTGCCGGATTTCTCCACCCTGTGCCGCAGGCAGAAGATCCTTGCCGTTCAGGTCCCGTATCGCCGCGCGGATGGCCCGCTGAACCTGCTCGTGGACAGCACCGGGATCAAGTTCTTCGGCGATGGCGAATGGCAGGCACGCAAGCACGGCGTGCAGGGGCGACGCCAGTGGCGCAAAGTACACTTGGCCATGGACCCGGCCACATCCGACATCCGTGCTGTGGAGTTCACGCCAAGCCGCGACGGCGACAACCCCGTGCTGCCCGACCTGCTGGGCCAGATCCCCGAGAGCGAACTGATCGGCACAGTGACCGCGGATGGTGCATACGACACGCGTCGCTGCCACAAGGCTATCATCGAGCGCGACGCAGTTCCGATCATCCCGATCCGCAAGAACGGGCGGCTATTGAAAGAAGACTGCCCGGCGGCACGCGTCCGCAACGATACCCTGCGCGCGACGCGATACTAACTGCCGCGATAATCGTACAGGCAATGGGATTTCAAAGCCGTATCTTGGATCACTCCGGCTTCGCTCTGAAGACAATCGCTCGCCCAATTGCCGGGGTAGGGAGGACAGGGCAAGACAGCGCCCAGCCGCATCTCCACGGTTTCATTATTCCCGGTCCGAGCTCTGGTCTCCTTGAGCCGGAGGCCAGAACTTTCTGTCCGCAGGGAAATCGCCTGTACATCCAGAAAAGCGGCAGGTCTCGAGCGTGTGTAACTTGCCAACAGCTGCTGACGTCCCCGCAAAAGCCTGCCGGAATAGAGGAAACCACGAGCATGAAGCGCAAGCACTTTATCCCCGCTATCGCCGCAACGGCGCTTGTCGGCTGCCTGTACGACGGTTCCGTGCCGAACAAGCATACAATCACTTTCGAGAAACCTGTTTCGGCTGGTGGGCCTTCCAATGCCCAAAGCATGGCAGCCCTGCGGCAGTGGCTGGTTGCAAATGTCCCGGAAGGCGACACCGCCAAGGATGTGAGCGTGGGACCGGTCCGCTATGCCGCCGTCCTGTGGCCGTTCCCGGAAAAGGACTTCGTCGTCTGCGCCCGATTCACCGCCAAAAACCGTTTCGGCACATACGAGCAGCCGCAATACGCCCTGATGACCATGCGCGTCTATGACCCCGCGAAAGGTTGGGAACCCGCGCTGGTCAAAGGCGTAGAGCACGATGCGTACCGGCAATATCGCATCAGCCAGCCGCACGCTTAGCAGGCGCAATTTAGGTCAGATAAACCAATTTATTTAACATAAGCATGATTACACGGTTTTTGTTTGTAGCAGGGGCACATTCTAAACTGATGGATTGGATGCCCCTCCTGCCGGTTCATTATTGAACCGTCCGAGCTGCTTCAGCTCGTGGATTTTGCAGGAGGATAAAATGTCTGAAGTTTTCATTGTCGGCGTCGATTTGGCGAAGCGCGTCTTTCAAGTCCATGGTGCGACAGCAACCGGTGACGTGCTTTTCCGAAAGAAGCTGAGCCGCGCTCAGTTCGCCAAGTTTCTTGGTGATTTGCCAGCGTGTATAGTCGCGATGGAGGCATGTGCTTCAGCGCACTACTGGGGTCGAGAGGCCCAGTTGGCAGGTCACGAGGTGCGTTTGGTGCCGGCTGCTTACGTGAAGCCGTTCGTCAAACGGCACAAGAGCGATGTGGTTGATGCCGAAGCCATCACCGAAGCAGCGCTGAGACCATCCATGCGGTTTGTACAGGTAAAGACGCCAGAGCAACAATCTCAGGCCATGCTGTTCCGAACCAGAGAGATGTTTGTTCGCCAGCGAACCCAGACGATCAACGCGATCCGGGCACATCTTGCCGAGTTTGGAATTGTCCTGCGGCTCAGGATTCGCAATCCAGATACCTTTGCTCACGAGATCGAAGAAAGAGCTGCAGGGTTGCCAGAACTGGCTCGGTCTTTGGCGCAACGCCTACTGGAACAGATCGCAACAATCAGCGAACAGGTCTCTGCGCTCGATGTGGAAATCAAGGTACATGCCAGGTCTTCGCATGATGCGCGATTGATGCAGACTATGCCCGGTGTGGGCCCAATGTCAGCGATGGCAGTTGGAGCTTTCTGCCCTCCCGCCAAGAACTTTCGTAGTGGGCGCGACTTTGCTGCTTGGCTGGGTCTTGTTCCCAGACAACATTCGACCGGCGGTAAAGAGCGGCTCGGCCGCGTCACGAAGATGGGCCAAAAGGATGTGCGGCGATTGCTCATCATCGCTGCGATGTCCGTGATCAACTCAATTGAACGACGAAAGCGTTGTGTCGAGCCCTGGCTCACCCGTATGCTTGAAACGCGCCCCAGAATGGTTGTGGCCGTCGCATTGGCAAATCGAATGGCACGCCGGCTTTGGGCGATGTTGGCAACAGGCCAACAATATCGAATTCCGGGCGCTGCTGCGTAGGGCAAAACCCGGATACCGGCAGGTATGTGAGGACGAAAGGATCGAATAAGGAAAGCGGATCGACGAGATCGAATTTGGGAAAACCAGTGCAACCCTTCGTGGCTATGAGCCCGATAAACTGATTTGGACCCAGGTTCGCGCATCTCCATAAGGGCCAGCGGTCACATGCGCCGCACAAACAGGCCGGACACGTGACAGCACCCGATCATGCTATCCAGACCTCGAGACATCCCTCTCATAGACCGGGGCATCCACACGTGGGTTGCGACAAATTCCCTATCTTGCTGGAAAGCAAGGAGAATGGAAGATGGCCCATACGGAGCTGGATTTGCGTGAACGGCGCACAATCGAAGATATGCTGAACGCAAAGATGCCGGTGAGCAAGATCGCGGCCGCGCTCGGCAGGCACCGCTCCTCCGTCTATCGCGAGATCAAACGCAACCGCTTCGAGGATCGTGAGCTGCCGTATCTGAACGGCTACTACGGTGTGAATGCGCAGAGAACTGCGGAAGCCAGACGAGCGCGCCGCCGCAAGCTGGTGCGATTAGCAGACCTGCGCAAAGCAGTGATTTCCCAGTTGAAGGAAGGCTGGTCGCCAGAGCAGATCGCCGGCCGTCTTGGCTTTGAAGGCCAGCCGGTGCGTGTGAGCTACGAGACAATTTACGCCTACATTTACGGTCCCGATGGCCAATCTGAAGAACTGGCGCGCCATCTGCCGAGCCGGCGCAAGAAGCGGCAGCCGCGGTATGCACGCAGGCCGCGAGGCCTTGTTTTCCCGCCAGAGCGGTCAATTCATCAGCGCCCGGAGCATGTGAAGTCCCGCGAGACATTCGGCGAATGGGAAGGCGATCTGATGATCTTCGAACGCGCTCTGGGCAATGCCAACGTTGCCACGCTTGTAGAGCGAAAGACGCGGTATGCCGTCTTGTTCAGGAACCACGACAGAAGCACCACGCACCTGATGAACCGGCTGATGGACGTCATGGAACCCCTGCCCCAACCGGCAAGGCGCTCCATTACCTTCGACCGAGGGATCGAGTTCAGGAGCTGGCGCAAACTTAAGCCTGGGATTGGAACGGAGGCGTGGTTCTGCGATCCCCAAGCACCCTGGCAAAAAGGATCCGTCGAGAACCTTAACAAACAGGCGCGCCGGTACAGAGGGCAGTGGTCCGCATATTTGCTGACCAGGACATGGGCCAGGAGACCCGGACTGGGACGTCCGCGCTTGATGGGACGCGATGGAAGTGCTGATTGAATGATCAGGTCGCAATCCCGGCAGGCCATGGGCGGACGGACAATCCGGTTCACGATAAAGCGGCCAGGGACGTATTCCAGCTCCTCGGTGACATCTTCCGAAAGAGTTCGCAGCATGCCGCCGCATTTGCAGGTCTCGCCCGGTGTCAGCTCTTGGTCGAACCGGGGCAGCTCCGGCGGCAGAGGCTTGCGTTTAGGCTTGGCCTTCTGGCTCTTTGCATCACCATCAGGAGCATCTTCGATGGCAACCTGCGCCGCCGCTGTCTCTTCCTCCTCCAGCCGGAGTTGAAGCTGATCCAGGCTTTCCGACTTTGATCCGAACCGGTGCCGGTTATGGCCAGCAAGCTGGTGTTCCAGTTTGGCAATCTTCAGCGCCTGCGCCTTCACCAGATCGAGCAAATCTTCCGCTGTGTCGCGGAGCTCGCCGGGATCAGAAGGCAGTGTTTTTGGGCGCATCCAGCATGGGCCGAAATATACCCTGGCTATGGCGGGATGGGAATCCTACGGCTCTGCTATCGCGGGAAAATTACCAGCCGTCAGTGGCTTCCAGGTCTTCTGCGGCAATCGCCAATCGATTCCTTCCAGCAGCATCGACAGCTGAGCCGGTGTCAGGCTGATCTTGCCGTCTTTCGCAGAAGGCCAGACAAACCGGCCCCGCTCGAGCCGCTTGGAAAACAGGCACGCCCCCTGGCCATCCCACCAAATGACCTTCAGCAGGTCCCCCCGCCGTCCCCGGAATACGAATAAGTGCCCGCAGAACGGATCTTCCGCCAGCACCTTCTCAGCCAGTGCCGACAGCCCGCCGAACCCTTTGCGCATGTCCGTGACCCCGGCGGCCAGCCAGATCTTCGTGGTTGCCGGAACCGGGATCACGCCGAAAGTTTCCGGATCAGTGCGGCAATCGCATCGGGATCAAATCCGCCCTGAACCTTCAGGGGGTGGCCGTTGGCAAGCTCCACCTCGATCTGCGCCCCGGCATCTGGCGGGGCTGAAGCAGGCTCAGCATCTAAAACTTCGACCGGCAGGAACCGGGTGACGGGTTCTTCTTCAGCCTCGGCCGCAAACCGGGGTTCTTTCAGCCAGTTGAAGACCTGATTGGCATTCACATCGTAGCGCCGTGCAATCTGGGCAACCGATACACCGGGCACCCGCGTCTGCGCGCAAACCATACGCTTCTCGTCTTCAGACCAATTCCGACGTCTGCGCCGCTTTGCCATGCCCAACCTCGATAATGTCCACTTGTTCGCTAATGGACATTATCCCTCACTAACGAGGGCCGTCAGTGCGGGCAGGCCGGACGGTTACTACGCTGGCTATTGCCACACTTTTTGAAGGTTCCAGTTCCGCGAACAGGTGTGAAAGCATTGTCAAGTTCACAGTTGCGGTCGTTTAGAGATTGATTTCCTCCCTGTTTTGTTGATCATTTTCTTTATACCCCATATCAGCACGCACGATTAAAAAACACACCAATATATCCAGATTGTGCAACAGCTAGTTAAGGTGATCAAGAAGACGGTTTTGCACTGACACAAGTATATCTTAATGATCTTGATTGTGTTCGCTGTGCGATTTTTGAATGCGTCTTACACTCCACCAAATAGCTATGACTATAACGGGCACAAACGCAGTAATTGCCAATTCCGGGGCTACGATGCTGTATAGTCCCGGTATCCCCTTAATGAAATAGGCGAGGAGGCCGATTACATAGTAGGAAATCGCCGCCACGGACAAACCCTCTACAGTTTGTTGCAACCTTAACTGCAGTCTCACTCTTTCGTTCATTGAGGCTAAGAGGTCGCCATTCTGGCGCTCAAGTTGTACATCTATCCAAGAGCGAAGTAGTGAAGTCGTGCGCGCCAGTTTGTCGGATAGGTTTGCCTGCCTCTCTTCTACCGAGCGGCAAGCGCGCATTGCCGGTGCAATGCGACGATGCAGGAAGTTACGCCATCTATAGCATCCAGGTACAAAGGTTTCGCCCAAGGCGGTCAACCTTTCTTCTACAATTTCGTAATACGCTTTGCTTGCGCCAAACCGATAGAGGCTCGCAGCTGTTTCAGCCTCAAGTTCGGCTGACAGATCCGTGAGCTCCGACAACAGTTCTTCACTCTTTTGACGTGCCGAAAGACGCATCTCGGCAGTTACGGTAGAAAGGCGCTTCTCCATACGACGCAATCGAGGAGTGATTTCTCTGCTCATAGGGATGCCCAAAAGAGAAAGAGTGCGGTATGTTTCGATCTCCAACAACCGTTGGGCCAACGCTCCAAGTCTCGAAGGTGATAGGCCATGATCTAGGATCAACATTCGAGTAAGACCGTCCCGATCTTGCTGGAAATCTGTGACAATATCCGCCATGCCCTCTTCGACCAAAGAGTGGCAGCGACTTGTCGGATTAAAGGTTTCAATAAGTTTCGCGTTCTCTTCAGACCAAGGCAAAACATCGAGGCGAATGCCACAAACGACAGGGCCGGGCGCTTTAAACCCCATCTTGAAAGGATCTTGCCCCTTCAGTTTTCCGGTTTTTTCATCGATTGGTGCACGCCAAAGATAGGTCGAAAACTCGGTGTGTTTTTCGCAATGAAGCCCGCTTTGATTCCACGTTAGTCCGTGATGGGGAGTTTCGTGGTCTGGATTTTCAGTTCCCAAACGACGAGAAATTTCTGCTAGTGTAGCTCGATCTTTCTCGAGATTTCCTTCGTTCATGAAGGCCAATTGGGTCAGGGCGCTGGAAGCCTGTACAATAGGAAAAGGGCGAGCATGGACTTCCTCGACAGCCACAAGCCTATCTTCATGAGATTCCATTCCGTAGACCCTGGCTCGAACCTCGCCGACGTTGCCATTCATGCTCACGCTATTTCCCTCCGCTTCTATTGTTTGATATCTGTGTCTGCCTTCTGGTCGGCGTAAGTTATGAGACGGGAGCTTCGGTAGCCGATGCTATGCGTCCATGTCCAACTTAAGGCTACGCTGAGCCTGTTCTGTACGCCAATAAGAAAGTAAATATGGATCAACTTCCACATCCACCAAGCGAATGTCCCGCGCAACTTGAGACGCCCTATGTCGACAACCGCTAGGCGTCGACCGATGGTGGCGAGGTTGCCCTGGTGGCGATAACGGAACGGCGCGGGTGGTTTTTTCTGCTTTATGCGCCGGCTGATTAGATCGGCAACGTATTGGCCTTGCTGTTTGGCAGCTGGTGCCAATCCCGGCACGGTTTTCCCATCTTCACCTGTTGCCGCTGCAGTGTCTCCGATCACAAAGATGTTCGGATTGTCCGGGATTGTGAGGTCGGGGCCGACAATAGCACGTCCTGCACGATCAGCTTCGGTATTTAGCCATCGAGCTGCTGGCGATGCCTGAACGCCTGCGGCCCAGAGTATTGTTTCAGCTGGGAGGTGCTTGCCGTCGACCGTAACTCCCTCTGAAGAACATTCTGTCACGGGTTTCCCGAGTCGGATCTCAACGCCAAGTTTCTTGAGAGCTTTACGAGTGTAATCTGAGAGCTTCTCCGTAAAGACAGGCAAGAGACGTGGACCAGCCTCAATCAATATAACCTTGGTCGCATCCGGATCGATAGACCGGAAGTCTTGCTTCAAGGTCAAGTGGGCGAGTTCCGCGATTGTACCGGCCAGCTCAACCCCTGTCGGGCCACCGCCGATCACGACAAAGGTTTGCAAGGCAGCCCGGCGAGCGGGGTCTGGCTCACGCTCGGCCTTCTCGAATGCGAGCAATACGCGTCGACGTATCGTCACTGCATCCTCAAGGGACTTCAGCCCGGGCGCGTAGGGCTCCCAAGCATCATTGCCAAAGTAGGAATGCCGAGCTCCGGTGGCCAGTACGAGGATATCGTAGGGTATGGTCGTTCCATCAGTGAGCAAGACGCTCTGCGTCTGGGCATCGACCCCGTCCACTTCGGCAAGGAGCGTTCGTACGTCCTTGCGTTTGCTGAACAAAGCGCGAATAGGCCAGGCAATTTCCGAAGTAGAAAGCGAAGCGCTTGCCACCTGGTACAACAAGGGCTGGAACAGGTGATGATTGCGCCGATCAATGATCGTCACATCTGCCCCCTTCTTGGCTAGGCTCTGCACAACTTCAAGGCCACCAAATCCTGCGCCGACCACCACAACGCGTGGGCGCGCGTTGGAGTAATCCGACTTAGCCTCTGTGGAATGACCACCCGACGGTCCCAGCTGGCTATCGTTGCTTGTGTCCTGTCGCATGTTCTCTACTCCGGTTTTTGCTCAAGACAATGCTTCAGCATGGTGGGCGAGATGGTCGCCTATAAAACTCTCGATAAAGTAGTAGCTGTGGTCGTAGCCCGCCCGCTGGTTAAGAGTCAGCGGATGGCCAACCTCATCACAAGCAGCCTTGAGCAGGTTGGGGCGGAGTTGAACGGCCAGGAACTCATCGTCTCCACCTTGATCTACCAAGATGGGGAGGCGCTCCTGCGCGGTTTTTATCAGTTCGACCGTATCGTACTGTTTCCAGGCTTCGGGGTCGTTGCCAAGATAGGCTGCAAAGGCCTTCTTGCCCCATGGAACTTGAGTTGGAGCAACGATGGGGGAAAACGCAGAAACGCTTTTGTAGCGACCGGGGTTCTTCAGCGCTATCGTCAATGCACCGTGCCCACCCATCGAGTGACCAGAGATAGATCTTCGATCAGTCGCAGGGAGGGAGCTTTCGATTAGCGCGGGCAATTCATCAACCACGTAATCGTACATTTTGAAGTGCGAACTCCACGGCGCCTGCGATGCATTCAGGTAAAAGCCAGCACCCTGCCCCAGATCATACGCTTCATCGTCAGCGACACCTTCGCCTCTCGGGCTGGTGTCAGGAGCGACCAGGATAATACCATGCTGGGCTGCGAACCGCTGCGCAGAAGCTTTGGTGATAAAGTTCTGTTCAGTGCAGGTTAGTCCAGAGAGCCAGTACAGCACCGGCGCCTTGCCGCCTTCAACTTGTGGCGGCAAATAGACGCCAAATTTCATCGAGCACCCCAGGCTAATCGAGTCATGTTGATAGACGTCCTGCCAACCGCCGAAGCTGGCGTGATGTTCGACACGTTCCATGTTGGTTTCCTTGCTCTGAGGACCACAGGAGGGCATAGCAATCCCATTAAAAGCCTGCGGCTTGACTTCAGGGAGTTGGGAAGCGTCGCCGACGCTGAAAGAAGCGTCGGCGACAATTACTCATTGGTCAGCGAGGACCGCCGTAACCTTCAGTTCTTCAAACGAAAGTGTACGTGCAAATTTTGTTCCCCGCCGGATCGCGCAGGTATGCCGCATAGGCACCCGGCAGGTGATCCCGGGGACCGGGCTTACCTTCATCGGTCCCCCCAGCCTTCAGGCCCGCCGCGTGGAACGCATCCACTTCGGCCGGAGAGGCCGCAGCAAAGCCCACCGTGATACCATTGCTGGAAGGCGCATTGCCGTTGCCAGGTCGCGCGATGATAAAGGCCGGCTTGTCGCGCCCATACAGAATCCAATCATTACCGAAAGGACCGAGGTTGCTGATACCTAGCGCACCCAGTGCCGCGTCGTAGAAGGCGACCGACTTTTCCATGTCGGCGGCGCCGAGAAAGACGTGCGAGAAGATGCCGTCACCAGAGATTACGGGATTAGCCATAGAGAACTTCCTTGATGTTTGGTGTTGATAGTAAAGATTGCAACCCGCTGATTAGTAGCGGATCACCGTGCGGATCGATTTGCCTTGGTGCATCAGATCGAAGGCTTCGTTTATGTCTTCGATGCCCATGGTGTGGGTGACAAAGGGTGCCAGGTCGATTTCACCTTTCATGGCGTCTTCGACCATGCCCGGCAGCTGACTCCGTCCTTTGACCCCCCCGAAAGCAGAGCCCTTCCACACACGGCCGGTGACCAACTGGAATGGCCGCGTCGAGATTTCCTGGCCAGCGCCAGCGACCCCAATGACGATCGATTGACCCCAGCCGCGGTGAGCCGCCTCCAAGGCAGCCCGCATGACGTGGACGTTGCCGATACACTCGAAGGTATGGTCAATACCCCAACCCGTCATTTCAATGAGGACTTCTTGAATCGGCTTTTCGTAGTCTTTCGGGTTGATGCATTCGGTGGCCCCGAACTGACGTGCCAACTCGAACTTGTCCGGGTTGGTATCGATTGCGATAATGCGCCCAGCTTTCGCCTGGCGCGCCCCCTGAATGGCGGCAAGGCCGATGCCTCCGAGACCAAAGACGGCAACGGAGTCGCCCGGCTGCACTTTGGCGGTATTGTGAACAGCGCCGATACCGGTGGTCACGCCGCACCCGAGCAGACATACATGCTCATGGTTGGCTTCGGGGTTGATCTTGGCAAGGGAAACCTCTGCCACAACCGTGTACTCAGAGAATGTCGAGCAACCCATATAGTGAAAGAGGGGCTGACCATTATACGAGAAGCGGGTGGTTCCGTCAGGCATCAAGCCCTTACCTTGGGTCGCGCGTACCGCGACGCAGAGATTGGTCTTACCGGACTTGCAGAACTCACACTCACCGCATTCAGCGGTATAGAGCGGGATGACGTGGTCGCCTGGCTTGACGCTCGTGACTCCTTCACCCACCTCGACTACGACACCAGCGCCCTCATGGCCCAGAACCACGGGGAAAATCCCCTCCGGATCATTGCCGGACAAAGTGAACGCATCAGTGTGGCAAACACCGGTGTGGGAAACTTTAATGAGGACCTCGCCCTTCCGGGGAGGCGCGACATCGATTTCTACGATTTCAAGCGGTTTACCTGCTTCAAAGGCTACGGCGGCACGTGACTTCATTTTCGTATTCCTTGTTGGTTGAAACGGAACCTTTGGGAGCATGCGAACATGCTGGAGTGCGCGTTCCGGACTGATGTCATCAGCGGGGATCGAAGCGTCTCTCACTCCTTGAACGATTAGATAGCATACTCCACTATAGTATGCAAGTGACATCTCCTTTTTATAGCGCCCGACGCCAACACCTCATGAACCCCGAAAGAATAGGCTCAATATTTTTGTTGTTTTTCAAAATGATGTCGAAAGACACCGTCACGGGAGCTGAGGCCTCATCCCGGAAGAACAAGTGCTGAAGGCTCGCTCATTCCGCCCTATGATCTTGCCGTCTTGCCAGAACTCGACCCGCTCGGCATAGGCGCGGATCTCGACTGGCCGACCGACGGCGCGGCCATCCACCGAGTAGCGGTTCTTGTCTAACCGGACGAGACAGGTCTTCGAGACTGATGCCGGAATAGCGTGGAATCCATCAAAGGGGCCGACATATGGCACCAGACTCGCCCACTCGCCCTCGAAGACCTCCCAGATCGTGCGGTCTCGAAGCCCCTAATGCGGATGAGATTTGGACCAAGCAACGCAGCGGTCCTCGAGCCAGGCGTTGAGTTCGGCGTAGCTCTTAAACTTGGGCCTGGGCACGAAGAAGCGCCGACGGACAACACCGACATGGATCTCGACCTGCCCTTTCTCCCAGCCAAACAATTCGATAACGCTGATGTCAGCACTTCGGCAACCGCCGCCGAGTTCATGTGGCAAAACCAGCCAGGAAGATCGAAGTACGAGTTCATCCCATCAGGGAGAACAGCGCCCCGCTGGCCTGACCAATTCTGCGGCCTGCAAAACAGTCACAGAGACTTGGTTCACTGCCATGTGAGTTTGTGCTTTGTTAGAAGGATGTAAAAGGTGTCGTCGGGAACTAATCCCAAGTTTTGGATTAGTTCGAGGTAATCCATCGTTGAGTAAAACTCGGTGAACCTTTCATTTTCCACTTTGGCGAATATTTGAGCTGGGGCATCGAAATCAAGACCATTTGATGGGTTTTTAAGATGGAAGACTAAACGCGCCGAGACCCACAGGCCCTGCTCTATGATATGCGTCACGGAGATCCGCCTTGGTCCGAGTAAGTGTTGTAGCGCTTCTGCCACATCGCGATGTGTTACTCCGGGCTCCAAGTAGGGTGAACTCACTCCGACCAAAACGGCCTCATGGGAAAGGAGCTGGTCAATCACCTCTAGGTCTCCGTCCTCCCAGATGGCTTTTAGCCAAGCGAGGACAAGTTCAGTGTGCGTCATTATCTCATCTCGTTGTTTGGTCACGAGCCAGCGCAGGTTATGCCTCCGGCGGACTTCGTCAGCAGTTCTACGTTGAGGCTTTCAAGCGCCCATAAGCTTCAGGCTTCGCAGGCCTAAGAGGGCCTGATGTCACATTTGAAGGAGGTGCCACCGCCAGGTTATTATCTCCGTCCCATCCACACATGCTATTGTGGATGGGACGGAGCGACGTGCCGCCAATCCAAGCCAATGAACTATTTTATTAGGTTCTACTTTCGTTCCGTTCGGCAATTGGCAACATCGCTATTCATTTGACACCTGCGGCCATCAGCAGATGCCTGATGCGAGTGGCCTTCAGGCTCGTCCCGCATACTGCCATACAGTATGCGAATAGTTTGCTCAATGGCCTGCTCTTTGTGTAGCGACTGTATTTTTGAGGTGTCTGGGCCCCATTCCTGACGTCTTTTGCACACGGCATTGGCGACGGTGACAAGCCTACGAGCGACTTCAGTCACAATGCCCTCCGTTCGGCTCCCATAAAACCATCATGGCATAAAAGATGTCGTTGGGGGGGACATCCACCGCATCGGGTCACATTTCTAAAATGGCGTATCTGCATGGAAGTCCCGATTCAGCAGGTTGGACGCGATGGTGAAGGCGCGGTTGCTGTCGGTCGTCACCTTGTATTCCTTGGATCATGCGACGTGCATGCCATACTCTCGCGTCAATCGGCAAACACGACGATGACCAACGTTTAGGCCAAGTTTGTTTTAGCTCCCTCGGCTCTTCTGTCATCCTTGGACGATCGTAGCTGCCCAGACTGAGACGGGACTGTCCTAGATGGGGCTAGGAGCACCAGGTCGGTTTGACGTGCTCCCTTTAGAGTCCGCGTTTTTCAGTTAGCTCTGTTCAGGGTTTGATGTGCTACCCAACGTGCCCTCGGCCGTTGTTAGAATTTCCGCGGTTCCATCAGGTTCACGGGCTGGTGTAGTGAACTGATTTCATCAGGTCTGCCGGGACCTTGTTCCCGGTAGCCACGTGCGGGCGTTCTTCATTGCAGTCTCTACGCCAAGCCTCCAACTTTTCGGCTGCATCTTCAAGGCTCATGAACCAGTGCGCGTTCACACTTATGCTTGGCGCAGAACGCATCGCGATGCTCTTCAGAGAGAGTTGGTACATGGGCCGGTCTGACGCCTGCGCGCAACCAATCCGACGAACGTGATGTACCAGGCGGTATTACAAGAGCGGGAGATGCCTATCCGAGGCGGGCGCAGCGCCAGGCCGCAACGGTTATGACGAACCGGGGCAGATCGACATGGCTGAGGAATTAGGGAGCCCACCTCGCACGACGCTGTGGTTTCAAGTACGCGATGGTTGCTCTGGCTCGCCATATTGCGGTGATACCCCATCTGATCTGGGTCGATAGCTCAGTATTCCAGCCGGATACCCCTCCGAACATGGCCTGACTGAATGTTCTTCTGCCCTCTGCCTGCTTGATCGCAGGTCTTCGAGGTCTCGTAGGGACGTGGTTCCGATGATGCCGTAATCTGGACTGTCGCTGACTTCCGGAAAACACGCCAATTAAATGGGCACATCGAAATTGCATCGAACCAGCATCATGTTGGCAGCCAGCGCGCCGACCACGGACCGAAGCATATACCCGAATGACCTCAATCCAAAGCCGCCGCAGAATGCTGGACGGGCAAGAATAGAGCTGGTTAAGCCGCTTTGGCGGACCAATTTGCCTGCCAAAATGGCTTGACTGAAACGGCCTCGTTTCCGACGGTCGGCCCCTAGTTCATCGTGAAGCTCAGACATGGAGCGAAAAAGATCTTCACTTCAGGTATGTCTTAAGAATTTTCATTATCTCAGCAATTTCATCATCGACGCTGCGCAGCGTGCGAGAAGACGTTGCGGCGGCATCCAAGCTAAAGGTTTCCTTCAGATGGCTTTGCATTACCTCTGCCATCAGGCCGTTTGCTGCGCCCCGCATGGCAACAATCTGTTGCAGTAGGGCAGCACAACCAGTCCCGCTGTCAATCGCTCTTTCGAGGGCTTCTGCTTGACCTTTAATGCGTCGAAGGCGTGTGATCGTACGCTTCTTCTCTTCCGGAGTCTGCAGCATCAAGCTATCCTTTATTCTAGTGGCAACATACAATACAATAGTAGAGCTTCAAGAAGCTAGGTTGAAGATTCGGTGCACCCCTTCAGGTGGAGCTATCTTGACGCCATCTTGACTTTTAGTTGCGCGCTCATCAGAACCATAAAGACCATAGTGGATTGAAGGGCTTACGCAAGCTATAAGTGGATATGTGCGGCGCCTAGGTCACCTCGTAAGTGAGTTCGAGAGATGAGTGCTCTGCCCACAGAAAACTGGACCGTATGAAGCTGGAGTTTTCCGCTAAGCTTCCCTGTCTGGGAGAGGAGCGGAATCACATGAAAGCATCGAAGTTCACGGAGGTGCAGAAGGCCTTCGTCCTGAAGCAGGGCGAGCAAGGCACTCCGGTCGCGTAGATCTGCCGCAAGGCGGGGATCAGAGGTGGTCGCAGGATTTCGGACCAGTTGCTAAGCTGTAGCGCCTGACGAAGGAACGACCACATATGACGAAGCGGAAACGCTATTCGACGGAGTTCAAGGCTAAGGTTGCACTTGAGGCCATCCGTGAAGAACTGACGACGGCCGAGCTGGCCAAGCCGGTCTTTCGTACGGTCGAGATGCATCAAGACCGATCGCGCTCCGTGGATTAGAAGCGTTCGGAGATAGCGGCTCCCTCGCTTCGCAATGCCATGAAGTGTCTGCTTGCCCACAGTGGAATGCTGCCGCGGCACAAGACCCAGCCATGCGGCCACGTCTCGTGCTTTCCTGAAACGCGCAGGATCACCAATGAATGCAAGGATGGCAGTCGCTCCGAGAGGACCGACTCCCGGAATGGTCATCAGCCGACGCGCGGTCTCATCCCTGTCCGCGATGTTCTTGATCTCGGCTGACACGCTGCAGATAGCCGGTCTCCTCAGCAGTGTGGTTCTGCAAAACCACTGTTGAGACCTGAGGCCGGTTATGGCCACACGCTGCGCTATTTGGGGGGCTACGCGCGTGGCCATAGCCTTAATACAGCGCTTCTTTCCGACGTGCTACGGCAGCGAGTTCATTTCTCGCTATCTGGATCTTTGGGGCTACGCCAACCATGTCACGCTGGACTTCTCACGGCCCGTAAAACCCACGGGCAGCGGAATGCCGGAACGCCCATTGGTTCATGAGCCTTGCGGACGCTCGCGAAAAGCTGGAGGATTGGCGTAGACACTATAACGACGACAGACCTCTCAGTGCGATCAGATGCAACGTACCGATCGCCATGCACTATCCCGATGGCGTCACCAGCCCGTCATCGTGAAACAGCCCGGAAATTCCAGCTTACGGTAGTCCAAGGTTGGGTCGCAGAGAAACTTGTTATCAAGTCGAATGGTGAGTGGAGGAAACGACGATTGAACAACGCGAGGCGAGAAAGCTGTAAAATACGAGAACTAGCAGTCTGCTTGGCTGAAGTTTCAGAACGGCCATTAAAGCTGAAGGCTCTATTTGAGCACTATTGCAACAAGTTAGAGAAGCTAGAACTACCCGTAG
Organism: Phaeobacter piscinae; assembly: GCF_002407245.1. Taxonomy (NCBI): domain Bacteria; kingdom Pseudomonadati; phylum Pseudomonadota; class Alphaproteobacteria; order Rhodobacterales; family Roseobacteraceae; genus Phaeobacter; species Phaeobacter piscinae. Next base: position 49,036 of record NZ_CP010683.1, read on the forward strand.
ATAGAGCGTCTCTAGGTTTAGAATTATTGCACCCAAATATCACCGGATGGCAATATATATGGAATTCACAATCCTCAACCTCAACTTCTCTTGAATGCCCGATTAGTTCCAATGTGGATTATACGAACAGTCCCGCGCTCCAGGTTAGTCTAGCAGGCCAGCCTATCAGGTATCCTCTGATTTCTAAGCAATGTGAGCTCCCGATGTTGGAAAGACTTAGAAAGGACGGGGCTACCGATTACTACATAGTTCCTTTACCGTTTCTTGACAGGTGCCGAACTGCGTTCATCTCGTACGCTACGCATCGTACTAACGGATTTCGTCAAGAACAGCTTATAGATCTTCACCTTGCAACAATTCTGATTAGCCCATGGATCGAACGACACGTGTTGCGTCGAATATCTAAGGATATCCTGGAAGTTTATGTAGGACGTAGATCGGGTGCACAGGTTTACGAGGGGGTAATTAAGAGAGGAGCTGCGGAAGTTGTTGATGCCGTCATTTTTTTTGCTGATCTTCGAGATTTCACAAAGCGCTCTAATAGCCAAAACCTACCTACTGTATTGGAAGATTTAAATCAATGGCTGGAGCTTTTGGTTGCGGCCGTAGTTAATAATGGTGGCGAGGTTCTAAAATTTGTTGGTGACGGAATCTTGGCGATGTTTCCAGTGGGGGAGGAGGGTTTGGAAAACGCAAGCCAATCTGCTCTACTTGCCTGTAGAGAGGCGTTATCAACAGTTTCGAACCTCAATGTTCAGAGGGAAAACTTGGGACAGCAGAAGATGTTTTTTGTTATGGGCCTCGATGCAGGAGAAGTAGCATATGGAAATGTCGGCGGGATCGAGAGGCTTGATTTTACAGCAATTGGGAGAACTGTAAATCGTGCGAGCAGACTAGTTGATCTAGCCAAGGATCTTGAAATTACTGTTGCAATATCAAGCACATGCGCTGGCAACTTATCATGTGAGCTAAGTCATGTTGGCTCTCATTTTTTGCGCGGCTTTGACGAAGCTATCGAAGTTTATTCGCTTTGATATTGAGCAAGAGGAATATTCGGTTCTCAGAGGTGTCCAGCTTTCGACGAACCCGGTTGTTGATTTCCGCCTCTCTATTCGGCGGGTGCAAGTCAAGCGTCACCGAGGAAGGTTCCGAGGCGGTAATCTTTGTCTTCCGCGGGGTCTCGCTTCTCTTCGGGATCGGCACACGGGCCCTCCCATGATGGGATAATGGACCTGTCACGCTTTGATGCCGCTCCGATTTCTCACTTATGCAGCTTTAGCCTCGAAGGCCAAGGGACTTTTCCAGCCGAGAGCTGAATGCTTACGGCGCGGATTGTAGAAGCCGTTGATGTATTCGAAGATTGCCAGTTCGGCAGCCCGCCGTGTCGGCCATGAACGACGCCAGATCAACTCGGCCTTGATGGTCTTGAAGAATGTTTCGACCGCTGCGTTGTCGTAGCAGTTGCCTTTCCCGCTCATCGAGACCTCAAAGCCAGGCTGACGCAGGATCTTCTGGTAGTCGTGAGAACAATACTGGCTTCCACGATCCGTGTGATGGATGCATCCCTCGGGCGGTTGCCGCAAAGCAGTGGCCATCTTCAATGCCCGGATTGCCAGATCACGCTTCATCCGGTTGCTCACCGCCCAGCCGACGACACGCCGGGAATGCAGGTCGAGGATCACGGCGAGATAGAGCCAGCCTTCCTGTGTCCAGACATAGCTGATGTCGCCCGCCCATTTCTGGTTCGGGCGATCCGCCGAGAAGTCACGATCCAGCAGGTTTGGCGCGATGTTGAAGCTGTGATTGCTGTCGGTTGTCGCCTTGAACCTCTTGCTCCGCTTCACGGAAATACCGTTCTGGCGCATCAGCCTGCCAACACGACGATGGCCGACATCGATGCCCAGTTCCTTCAACTCCTCGGTCATCCGCGGACGGCCATAGCTGCCCAGGGACAGGGCGAACTGCTCGCGAATGTGGGCCAGGACCACCACGTCCTTGCGCTGGCTGTCACTGAGCGGACGACTGCGCCAGGCTCGATATCCCCGAGAGCTGACATCCATAATCTCGCAGAGCCGGTTCACCGGGATTTCGTTGCGGTGTTCTTCAACGAAGGCAAACCTCATTTGCTTCTCTCCGCGAAGAACACCGTTGCCTTTTTTAGAACGTCCCTCTTGTCTTAGAGATTTTGATGACATGTGGCACATCAGAGCTATCCCCCGGCACGGCATTTATGCCGGGGGATAGCGGGGGTCGGATCGGTTCCCTCTGGGTTTTGAGGAACCGTGGAGGAGTAGGATCGCCCCCGCGCTTTTTACTGGCCTGAACGGATACTGAGGCACCGTTTTGCGCGGGGGCCTGAATGACAAGAAGAGGTGGGAAAGAGCTATGACGAAGAGCATTGGGATAGACGTCTCCAAAGAGACGCTGGATGCGCATAGGACGGACGACGGCGCTCATGCGCAGTTCCAGAATGACAGTAAGGGTCGCCGCGCACTCTTGCGGTGGATTGGAGACAAGGTATCGCTCGTCGTCTTTGAAGCAACTGGTGCTTATCATCGTGGATTGGAGCTAGATTTGGCCGGTGCATCAGTGCCATTTGCCAAAGTTAACCCCAAACAAGCGCGACGCTTTGCACAAGCAATCGGAAAGCTGGCCAAGACGGATCGCGTCGATGCCGCGATGCTCGCCAAAATGGGGGCTGTCCTCGATTTATCGCCGCAAACGCCAGCAACCCCGGAATTGCACGATATGCGGGAGTTACTCACAGCAAGGCGGGCGCTCATCAAAGATCAAACCGCTGCACGAACTCGATTGGCGACAGCATCTGTAGGTTCTGTTCAAACGATCCTAAAGCGCCGATTGAAGCAGATCGTCAAAGACATCGATCAGATTGACGACGCCCTGCGCAACTTGTCTGGCCGGGATATGACATTCGCTCGGAAGGTCGCAATTCTTGCCAGTATACCGGGGATCGGTCAGCTGACGGCCATTACGCTTTTGATCGACATGCCTGAGATCGGGGGCATGGACAACAAGCAGGCCGCCAGCCTGGCTGGGCTTGCACCGGTCTCGCAGAGTTCCGGGAAATGGCAGGGAAAAGAAAGGATCCAGGGCGGTCGGGCACAACTGCGCAAAGCTCTGTACATGCCGGCCCTCGTTGCCACACGTGTGAACCCGGATATGACAAGAAAGTACAATCAGCTCATCGAAGCTGGAAAAGAGAAAAAGGTCGCGCTGACCGCCATCATGCGGAAGCTGCTGGTCATGGCAAACGCCTTGCTACGCAGCAATCGAATGTGGACCAAAGCTCGGCCTTGACCAAGACGGATACTCCTCCCGGAGCTGCCGGTTCTCTCTGCGCAGTTCTGCGACCTCGCGCTCAAGGTCGGTTTGCGCTGTCGGATTCTCGGGGTTCTTGCGTTCCTGCTGGATCCACCGGCTCAGCGTTGAAAAGCCAACACCGAAGTCAGCGGCAACCTGCTTGCGGGAAAGTCCGCTCGTCAATGCGACCCGAACCGCTTCTGCGCGGAACTCCGGGCTCGGTCGTGATGCCATGTCTGTTCTCCTTTGCGACACGATACGTGATCAAAGGAGCGGCACAATTCCGCGACAGGTCCATAAGAGGAACAAAGCGGCTCGATCTGAGAAACGTCATGGCGGCATGGGCGTCGCCGGCACCGCGGAAATCACGAGCTCACTTCATCCACCGTCCCGCGAAGGACGTCTTGCCGCCTTGGGCGGACCTCAGATGACGTTTACGTTGAAAGAGCTGAAGCGGCTCTAGAAGGAGAACGAGCGGCTCACAATGAGCTTGCCTATCTTTCTACGTTTCCCGAGAGGATTAGCCGCAATAAACCTGCCACTAAGACGAGCACGACAACACTTAATATCCATATAATCGTCATCCAGCGCAGTCGCTTCCATAAGGTGGCTGACACTTTCTTCATTCCTCTTCCTCCGTCATGTTTACAGTCTCGAATAGGAGGTTGCATTCCCTGCGATTGCGTGTCTTCGGTAGACAGATAACATGGTACAGGCAATATTTTGGCGGTGCTCCGCTACCCAACCTTGGACCGCCAGGAGCTGGCTTTTTCTGGCTCTGTCACAATGATGGGCTGGTAACGCCATCGGGATAATGCATGGTAATCATAACGTTCTATCCGATTGCCCTGCGGGGTCCTTCTTCATTTTAGTGCCGACGCCAATCCTCCGGTTTATCGCGGGCATCTGCAACGCTCATGAACCGGTTAGCGTTCAGGTAGCCAGCGCCAGTAGACTTTAGTCCATCCCTTCCTCTCGGGATAGACCAGGCTATGCCGCAGCGGGAAACTCTCAAGAAGCTGCCCCGGCAATCCTCCCCGACTTGCCCAACAGCTTCATTGCCACGCCCCAACCCAGTGATCTGCCAGTGCAGACCATATCCGAGGGCCTGCTCCAAAGAAGAAAAGCAGCTGTCGGGTTCTTCTACTGAGCCTTTAAAAAATGATTGGGGCGGTGGGCAATGTTGACTTCGTCGCCGCGTTCTCCGCCCGCAGCCGAAACGGTGGCTTTGTGGCGGTCCAGGCCTGTGTATATGATATCCTGCATTTGGCCTCTACCCAATCTTTTGACACTACGCCAGCCAATCTGGCGCAACCCTCGTACGGAGAATGCCTCTGGAGAGACCACCGGCCCAGTCAACTGGTGACCCCGATCATCCGCTCTAGTGATACCCTTCATCACTGACCTTTCCGCGGAAAACCCAATATGCCCAAGCGGAATAGGTTAGTATGATTGGAACAATGAAAACAGTACCCACCAACAGGAACTTTTGGCTTTCTCTCGGTGCTGCAGCGTCCCAAATCGTAACTGACGGGGGTACTGAATAAGGCAAGACACTGATACCCAGGCCCACAAAACCCAGGAAGAACAATAGCAAAGCCATAAAAAATGGAATTCGGTCTGATCCACTCTTTATCCCACGGAAGAACACCACAGAGCTTAATGCAACAAGTATCGGAACTGGTGCGGTAAACAACATGTGGGGTAGAGCGAACCATTTCTGCCAATATTCAATGCTCAGAAACGGCGTAGCTATACTTACCAGAACCAATGCCACAAGCGTTGCCACCCCGAGAGAAAGAGCCATCTTCCTCGCGTGCTCTTGAGCTTCCCCCTCGGTTTTCCAGATCAGCCAAGTTGAGCCTAGAAGGCTATATCCAACCACAACCGATACGCCTGTCAGAACGCTAAAGGGTGTCAGCCAATCCAACCAGTTTCCCGCATACATATTCTCTTCTACGCGCACTCCCTGCAGGATCGCACCTAGAGTCATACCCTGGCATAGTGCTGCAACCAACGAACCTGTCGTAAAAGCCAAATCCCAGAACCCTCTATGCCGAGGGTCTCGCCAACGAAACTCAAATGCAACTCCTCGAAAAACGAGACCCAAAAGCATCGCAACCATAAGCGGATAGGTTGCCGGCAACAGGATCGAAAAGGCCAAAGGAAACATTGCCATAAGCCCTCCCCCACCAAGCACCAACCATGTTTCGTTCCCGTCCCATACAGGAGCAATAGAATTCATTGCTTGATCGCGCTCGGCGCCAACTTTTAGACTCGGAAACAATATCCCAATCCCCAAATCGAAACCGTCCATCACGACATATGCGAAAACCGCAAATCCAATAATGCAGGCCCACATGACGGTTAAATCCATGTTTTCCATGCCTTATCTCCTATTTGAAGGGTTCGATTTAATGGAAGTTGCTGGCGTAATGCCGGCCGAGCGCTGAGGAGTATTGGATGGCAGTTCTTCTTTCCTTTGAGGAACGTTTGCCCAGAGTCGGAAAATATAGTACACGCCGGCTCCGAAGACACAAAAATATACAATCACAAAGGCGAGTAGAGATGCCGCTAAAGCGGGGGCGTCAAGCGGCGAGGAGGACTCCGCTGTTCGCATCAAGCCGTAAATAGTGAACGGCTGACGCCCGACTTCCGTTGTCACCCAACCAGCAATCACAGCGACTAGTCCTGAAGGGCCCATAAGAACCACTGTTCGGTGAAGCCATACGTGGTCGAATAGACGGTCGCGATATCTAGCGATTAGACTCCAAACACCCACGCCCAACATCGCAAGTCCTATACCCACCATGATCCGAAAGGACCAAAAGACAACTCCGACTGGAGGCCAATCCTCTCGAGGGTATTCCGTCAAACCTGGAAGTGGAGCAAAAGGATCATGTTTGAGAATCAATGACCCGAGGTACGGAATGGACACCTCATGCCGAATGCGAGCATTTTCAGAATCCGGAAGCCCAAATAAGATTAAGGGAGCTCCTTCTGGGCTAGGGTGATAGTGCCCTTCCATTGCCAACACTTTTATTGGCTGGTGTTCCAGAGTGTTCAACCCGTGCTGGTCACCAACCATAATTTGCAGAGGTGTAACAAGGACGGCCATCCACATCGCCATCGAGAACATTATTTGAGAGCCTAAATTCGACCTATCCCGCAGCAAATGCCATGCGCCGACCGCACCAACAATGAAAGCCGTTGTCAGATATGAGGCAAGGACAGTATGTACCAAGCGGTATGGGAAACTAGGATTAAACACAATTTCCCACCACGAACCTGAAGGGATGAACTGCCCCTGGTCATTTATTGCGTATCCAACAGGAGTGTGCATCCAGCTGTTAACAGAAATAATCCACGTTGCAGAAATCAAGGTACCTACTGCGACCATGCATGTGGCAAAGAAGTGCAAACCTTTCCCAACCTTGTTAGCGCCAAACAACATGACGCCAAGAAAGCCTGCCTCAAGAAAGAATGCCGTCATCACCTCGTAGGCCATTAATGGCCCCACGATCGGACCTGCCCTACGTGAAAACTCGGACCAGTTAGTTCCGAATTGATATGACATGACAATACCGGAAACAACTCCCATGCCAAAAACTACAGCGAATACCTTCAGCCAGTAACGGAAAAGGTTGGCGTAGACGCCACGTCCCGTTTTTAGCCACAGCGCTTCCAAAACCGCGAGATAGCTCGCTAACCCGATAGAGAATGACGGAAATATGAAATGGAATGAAACCGTGAAGGCAAACTGAGCACGCGCCAACAGCAATGGGTCAAAGTAGCTAGACATTTCGTCCCCGCTTTCGCAAGAGTTCGATGATTTTAGAATGGAAGCAAGAGGCCGCTTCTATTGTTTGATATCTGTGTCTGCCTTCTGGTCGGCGTAAGTTATGAGACGGGAGCTTCGGTAGCCGATGCTATGCGTCCATGTCCAACTTAAGGCTACGCTGAGCCTGTTCTGTACGCCAATAAGAAAGTAAATATGGATCAACTTCCACATCCACCAAGCGAATGTCCCGCGCAACTTGAGACGCCCTATGTCGACAACCGCTAGGCGTCGACCGATGGTGGCGAGGTTGCCCTGGTGGCGATAACGGAACGGCGCGGGTGGTTTTTTCTGCTTTATGCGCCGGCTGATTAGATCGGCAACGTATTGGCCTTGCTGTTTGGCAGCTGGTGCCAATCCCGGCACGGTTTTCCCATCTTCACCTGTTGCCGCTGCAGTGTCTCCGATCACAAAGATGTTCGGATTGTCCGGGATTGTGAGGTCGGGGCCGACAATAGCACGTCCTGCACGATCAGCTTCGGTATTTAGCCATCGAGCTGCTGGCGATGCCTGAACGCCTGCGGCCCAGAGTATTGTTTCAGCTGGGAGGTGCTTGCCGTCGACCGTAACTCCCTCTGAAGAACATTCTGTCACGGGTTTCCCGAGTCGGATCTCAACGCCAAGTTTCTTGAGAGCTTTACGAGTGTAATCTGAGAGCTTCTCCGTAAAGACAGGCAAGAGACGTGGACCAGCCTCAATCAATATAACCTTGGTCGCATCCGGATCGATAGACCGGAAGTCTTGCTTCAAGGTCAAGTGGGCGAGTTCCGCGATTGTACCGGCCAGCTCAACCCCTGTCGGGCCACCGCCGATCACGACAAAGGTTTGCAAGGCAGCCCGGCGAGCGGGGTCTGGCTCACGCTCGGCCTTCTCGAATGCGAGCAATACGCGTCGACGTATCGTCACTGCATCCTCAAGGGACTTCAGCCCGGGCGCGTAGGGCTCCCAAGCATCATTGCCAAAGTAGGAATGCCGAGCTCCGGTGGCCAGTACGAGGATATCGTAGGGTATGGTCGTTCCATCAGTGAGCAAGACGCTCTGCGTCTGGGCATCGACCCCGTCCACTTCGGCAAGGAGCGTTCGTACGTCCTTGCGTTTGCTGAACAAAGCGCGAATAGGCCAGGCAATTTCCGAAGTAGAAAGCGAAGCGCTTGCCACCTGGTACAACAAGGGCTGGAACAGGTGATGATTGCGCCGATCAATGATCGTCACATCTGCCCCCTTCTTGGCTAGGCTCTGCACAACTTCAAGGCCACCAAATCCTGCGCCGACCACCACAACGCGTGGGCGCGCGTTGGAGTAATCCGACTTAGCCTCTGTGGAATGACCACCCGACGGTCCCAGCTGGCTATCGTTGCTTGTGTCCTGTCGCATGTTCTCTACTCCGGTTTTTGCTCAAGACAATGCTTCAGCATGGTGGGCGAGATGGTCGCCTATAAAACTCTCGATAAAGTAGTAGCTGTGGTCGTAGCCCGCCCGCTGGTTAAGAGTCAGCGGATGGCCAACCTCATCACAAGCAGCCTTGAGCAGGTTGGGGCGGAGTTGAACGGCCAGGAACTCATCGTCTCCACCTTGATCTACCAAGATGGGGAGGCGCTCCTGCGCGGTTTTTATCAGTTCGACCGTATCGTACTGTTTCCAGGCTTCGGGGTCGTTGCCAAGATAGGCTGCAAAGGCCTTCTTGCCCCATGGAACTTGAGTTGGAGCAACGATGGGGGAAAACGCAGAAACGCTTTTGTAGCGACCGGGGTTCTTCAGCGCTATCGTCAATGCACCGTGCCCACCCATCGAGTGACCAGAGATAGATCTTCGATCAGTCGCAGGGAGGGAGCTTTCGATTAGCGCGGGCAATTCATCAACCACGTAATCGTACATTTTGAAGTGCGAACTCCACGGCGCCTGCGATGCATTCAGGTAAAAGCCAGCACCCTGCCCCAGATCATACGCTTCATCGTCAGCGACACCTTCGCCTCTCGGGCTGGTGTCAGGAGCGACCAGGATAATACCATGCTGGGCTGCGAACCGCTGCGCAGAAGCTTTGGTGATAAAGTTCTGTTCAGTGCAGGTTAGTCCAGAGAGCCAGTACAGCACCGGCGCCTTGCCGCCTTCAACTTGTGGCGGCAAATAGACGCCAAATTTCATCGAGCACCCCAGGCTAATCGAGTCATGTTGATAGACGTCCTGCCAACCGCCGAAGCTGGCGTGATGTTCGACACGTTCCATGTTGGTTTCCTTGCTCTGAGGACCACAGGAGGGCATAGCAATCCCATTAAAAGCCTGCGGCTTGACTTCAGGGAGTTGGGAAGCGTCGCCGACGCTGAAAGAAGCGTCGGCGACAATTACTCATTGGTCAGCGAGGACCGCCGTAACCTTCAGTTCTTCAAACGAAAGTGTACGTGCAAATTTTGTTCCCCGCCGGATCGCGCAGGTATGCCGCATAGGCACCCGGCAGGTGATCCCGGGGACCGGGCTTACCTTCATCGGTCCCCCCAGCCTTCAGGCCCGCCGCGTGGAACGCATCCACTTCGGCCGGAGAGGCCGCAGCAAAGCCCACGGTAGCGCCGTTGCTGGAGGGCTCATCGCCGTTGCCCGGTCGCGCGATGAGGAAGGCCGGCTTGTCGCGACCATACAAGTTCCATCCGTTACCGAAGGGACCAAGATTACTGATACCTAGCGCACCCAGTGCAGCGTCGTAGAAGGTGATCGACTTTTCCATGTCGGCGGCGCCGAGAAAGACGTGCGAGAAGATGCCGTCACCAGAGATTACGGGATTAGCCATAGAGAACTTCCTTGATGTTTGGTGTTGATAGTAAAGATTGCGACCCGCTGATCAGTAGTGGATCACCGTGCGGATCGATTTGCCTTGGTGCATCAGATCGAAGGCTTCGTTGATGTCTTCGATGCCCATGGTGTGGGTGACAAAGGGTGCCAGGTCGATTTCACCTTTCATGGCGTCTTCGACCATGCCCGGCAGTTGGGTCCGCCCCTTGACCCCCCCGAAAGCGGAGCCCTTCCACACACGACCGGTGACCAATTGGAACGGTCGCGTCGAGATTTCCTGGCCTGCGCCAGCAACCCCGATGACGATCGATTGACCCCAGCCACGGTGAGCCGCCTCCAGAGCCGCACGCATGACGTGAACGTTGCCGATACACTCGAAGGTGTGGTCAATACCCCAGCCGGTCATTTCAATGAGGACTTCTTGAATCGGCTTTTCGTAGTCCTTCGGATTGATGCAGTCGGTGGCTCCGAACTGACGTGCCAACTCGAACTTGTCCGGGTTGGTATCGATTGCGATAATGCGCCCAGCTTTCGCTTGGCGTGCCCCCTGAATGGCGGCAAGGCCAATCCCTCCGAGACCAAAGACGGCAACGGAGTCGCCCGGCTGCACTTTGGCGGTGTTGTGGACCGCGCCGATACCGGTGGTCACGCCGCACCCGAGCAAACATACATGCTCATGGTTGGCTTCGGGGTTGATCTTGGCCAGGGAGACCTCTGCCACAACCGTGTACTCAGAGAATGTCGAGCAACCCATGTAGTGAAAGAGGGGCTGACCCTTATACGAGAAGCGGGTGGTTCCGTCAGGCATCAAGCCCTTACCTTGGGTCGCGCGCACCGCGACGCAGAGATTGGTCTTACCGGACTTGCAGAACTCACACTCACCGCATTCAGCGGTATAGAGCGGGATGACGTGGTCGCCCGGCTTGACGCTCGTGACGCCCTCACCCACCTCGACCACGACACCAGCGCCTTCATGGCCCAGAACCACGGGGAAAATCCCTTCCGGATCATTGCCGGACAAAGTGAACGCATCGGTGTGACAAACACCGGTGTGGGAAACTTTGATGAGGACCTCACCCTTCTGGGGAGGCGCAACATCGATTTCTACGATTTCAAGCGGTTTACCTGCTTCAAAGGCTACGGCGGCACGTGACTTCATTTTCGTATTCCTTGTTGGTTGAAACGGAACCTTTGGGAGCATGCGAACATGCTTGGAGTACGCTTTCCGGGCTGATGTAATCAGCGGGGTTTGAAGCGCCCCTCACTCCTCCTACGATTTTCTAGCATACTCCTGGGGAGTATGCAAGTGGCTTCTCCTTTTCACAACACTCGACGCCGACACCTCATGAACCTCGAATGTTTGGGATCAATATTTTCGTTGTTTTTCAGCGTTATGGTCGAGTGGCTCCGTCACGGGAGCTGAGGTTACATCTCGGAAGAACAGCCTGGCTCCCAGATTAGGTGCTCTCGTATGAGCATCCCCCACAGAGCGAGCCTCCAATCAAAGATCATGCGCGGCTCAACGATGATCAGAAAGACAAAGCGCACTCTCCCATCCGGCATCGATCAAAGGATCGACGCACCAAAGACGCCCCCGAACTTAGGCAAGTCGAAATCTAATGGCAGTCTTAGGTAATCAGGATCGCGTTCCGCATGAGCTGCGAAATCCACCCCTCCAACCGAGGCACAACATCACGTACGTCAATGATCCCAACGTCACAATACCCTGCGCCGAAGGCGAAGAAGTGTGTCGTCTTCGTCCAAAAGCTTTGGCTTCAGACCTTCATCAAAGCTCCCAACCCCCGGGATCATCATCTCCTTGCGGCCCGAGAACAGCTATTCAAGCCGCAAGTCAGTTTCCATCAGGATGTACTTTTATGGCTTTAGGAGGCCAATAAACCGTGAGGATCAATCACAAATTTCGACGGGGATCCTTGATCAAACTTCGCGTAGCCGTCAGGCGCCTGATCCAAAGTAATGACCTCGATGCTCAACGCCTTGGAGAGATATGGCATCCGATCCCAAAGGATTGCTTCCGTCAGGTGGCGATTGTAGTTTGTCACTGGCGCCATACCAGTCATCAACCGGATAGACTTGGTCCACATCTTTCCCCAGTCGAGACGAAGACGCCCAGCTCCGGCATCTGCATCGACAGGATCAGGATCGCTGCCAACGTAAATCCCCGGGACGCCGATCGCACCGCCCGCGCGCACAACGTCGAATAGGCTGTTCAACGCCCCATGCGGAAGCTCTGTATCGGCCTCATCGCCAAGACCATGAGCCTCGAACCCAACCGCATCGACGCCGCAATCAACCTCGGGACTCCCGAGGATCTGCTCGATCTGATCCCGTAGCGGAGCTGTATTTCTGAGGTCGATAGTTTCAAAGCCAGCATCGGATAGAAGCTTGAGGCGTTCCGGATTTTGATCTCCGACGATCACACAGGCTGCACCAAGCAATCGTGCGCCGGCAGCAGCACATCTGCCCACTGGCCCGGCGCCCGCAATGTAAACATGGCTTCCCGGCTTTACACCAGCCGAAACGCAACCGTGAAAGCCGGTTGGAAGAATGTCCGAAATCAACGTTAAGTCCCGGATCTTCTCCATTGCCTGCGCCTTGTCGCGAAATTTCATCAACATGTAGTCGGCATATGGAACCAGGACGTATTCGGCTTGGCCGCCAGACCACCCCTTCAGATCGAAGCCAAAAGCGCCAAGATCTGCATCAGGATTAACAAGATCATTTTCACAAACGTCAGAGCGAGCTTCCTTACAGTTGCGACAGCGTCCACAAGCGACATTGAAAGGAACAGAGACCAGATCTCCAATGTCTATCATTTCAACATCGGATCCTTTCTCAACGACCTCACCAGTAATTTCATGACCAAGAACATGCCCCTGAGGAACCACAAACCGGCCTCGATAGATATGCTGGTCTGAACCGCAGATATTAGTAGAGACCACCTTCAGGATCACAGCGTGCTCGAGCTTTCGACCGTCGTGCTCCAACTTGGGGTACGGGACAGTCTCAACCCTTAAATCGCGGGTACCGTGATAAACTACGCTTTTGTTTCCAGACATAGTACTCTCTCCTTTGACCAGGAATTGGCTCAAGGGTATCGGCACGACACACTAGGTTCGCGACCGAACCCTCAAATGATGGTGACTGATCACCACCCCATTTGTCAACTTCAAGATCCACCCCTCCCCAGTATGAGAAATATTTGAGCGATGAGCGAAGGGGATGAACCGCCTTCCCACCAACCGCTGCTACCGTGGCGGGCATAGGTGGAGAGTTGAGCATCAGATGGACATCAATGCCCAGAACTGCGACCTCCATCAGAATGATCCTTCCTCTCCGCTGATCTTCACGACAATAGCCGTGGTCTCTGCGGGAAAGCAGTTCATCCCATTATTTCAGGACGTAGTTAATGGGTGACAAGTTGTCTGGTGTAGGTTTGCCTAAAGCTTCTAGAACTGAAATTTCTATTGTTCGGCACATAGCATCAAGTGGCAATCCATTTTGCACATCTTTGAACGGAAGCTCTAGTTCGTGCGTAATCTCGAGCAATCCAAAAAAGACATATGCAACCACAGAAGTGATCAGCGGCGCAAACCAATCTGTGGAATCGATCAGACCAAAGGGAAGCAGCCAGCAGTAAATATAAGTCGTCCTCCTCACAAGGAGTGAATAAACATATGGAAGCGGCGCCGTTGCAATACGTTCGCAGCTCGCCTGATGCAAGCCAAGCGACGAAACAATTTCCGAAATTCGCAACTGTCCGACATCACTTATTTCACCTTTACTAATTGCTGTCTTTATTTGATCCGCCATGGACCTTAAGGCTGCATCGGCAGGACTCTTGAATGCCGCCATTGCGACAGCCTTCTCCTTTCCAACCCAACCAGAAACACTATCATTGACATTTACTCCACGCAGATTTCCACGATGGAGGTGCACAAATGCGACGGCGCAAGATAGGATTTTCTCGCGAGTGCTTTCATCATTAGCGAAAATACAAAGAAATCGCCCAAGCGTTCTAACGTCTGCTATCATACCCCCCCATAGTTTCCTAGCCTCCCACCACCTTTCATAAGCTGCGTTATTTCTAAATCCTAAAAACAAGGAAATTGCCAAGCCAAATACGCCCATAGCTGAAATAGATAGTCCAGGCAGGCGAAACACGTACTTATCAACAGATATCACAATGAACGATAAAGCCGCTACGCCGACGACCTTCCAGATTATTTTAGGCACCACAGAGCCTTGCATTACAAAAAACAATTGGAATGTACTAGGGATCTCTCTAACTATCATCTATAGCGCCACTACTGCTCTTTGCTCCAATGACATGTTGAGGTGCGAGCTCAAAAAAGAAACCATATTATCCAGAGCAGAACTCTGGATTCTGATTGGAACTCAGCTCAACCACGGCCCAGCCACATACACAGCATAATCTAATGCAGTATACCAGTCTAGCGTGACCTATTGTGACTGTAGCGAAGTGGTCTCAGCAACCGCGTCACCTTGGAATGGATATTTTCCCTCTTGTCTTAGAGATTTTGATGACATGTGGCACATCAGAGCTATCCCCCGGCACGGCATTTATGCCGGGGGATAGCGGGGGTCGGATCGGTTCCCTCTGGGTTTTGAAGAACCGTGGAGGAGTAGGATCGCCCCCGCGCTTTTTACTGGCCTGAACGGATACTGAGGCACCGTTTTACGCGGGGGCCTGAATGACAAGAAGAGGTGGGAAAGAGCTATGACGAAGAGCATTGGGATAGACGTCTCCAAAGAGACGCTGGATGCGCATAGGACGGACGACGGCGCTCATGCGCAGTTCCAGAATGACAGTAAGGGTCGCCGCGCACTCTTGCGGTGGATTGGAGACAAGGTATCGCTCGTCGTCTTTGAAGCAACTGGTGCTTATCATCGTGGATTGGAGCTAGATTTGGCCGGTGCATCAGTGCCATTTGCCAAAGTTAACCCCAAACAAGCGCGACGCTTTGCACAAGCAATCGGAAAGCTGGCCAAGACGGATCGCGTCGATGCCGCGATGCTCGCCAAAATGGGGGCTGTCCTCGATTTATCGCCGCAAACGCCAGCAACCCCGGAATTGCACGATATGCGGGAGTTACTCGCAGCAAGGCGGGCGCTCATCAAAAATCAAACCGCTGCACGAACTCGATTGGCGACAGCATCTGTAGGTTCTGTTCAAACGATCCTAAAGCGCCGATTGAAGCAGATCGTCAAAGACATCGATCAGATTGACGACGCCCTGCGCAACTTGTCTGGCCGGGATATGACATTCGCTCGGAAGGTCGCAATTCTTGCCAGTATACCGGGGATCGGTCAGCTGACGGCCATTACGCTTTTGATCGACATGCCTGAGATCGGGGGCATGGACAACAAGCAGGCCGCCAGCCTGGCTGGGCTTGCACCGGTCTCGCAGAGTTCCGGGAAATGGCAGGGAAAAGAAAGGATCCAGGGCGGTCGGGCACAACTGCGCAAAGCTCTGTACATGCCGGCCCTCGTTGCCACACGTGTGAACCCGGATATGACAAGAAAGTACAATCAGCTCATCGAAGCTGGAAAAGAGAAAAAGGTCGCGCTGACCGCCATCATGCGGAAGCTGCTGGTCATGGCAAACGCCTTGCTACGCAGCAATCGAATGTGGACCAAAGCTCGGCCTTGACCAAGACGGATACTCCTCCTGAGGGTCAGATGGAGTATACGGCTTGCGCCCCACTTCCAGCCTCGATCTTAGGTAGGTGCTGCGTCTCGAGCTGATGATAAAACGTGGCCAGTGTGAAGCAGCAACAAGCATCAGGGAAGGAGACGCAGCATGAAGCATTATGCCGGACTGGGTGTATAAGTAAGAGAAACCGTCATTTGGCTTTCGTCGGCGACGGCCAAGTCTGCTCAGAAATGAAGATTGTGAGCCACCCCGAGGACCTCCCTCCAGCCTTGAGTAGCATCGAGGTACATTTAGGACGGGTTGGCTTGGAAGCCGGTCCGCTGTCGCAATGGGTGTTCAAAGGGCTGGCGCGTGCGGGGCTTGGCAGAGCGGGTTATTCCTAGTAAAGTAATGACCACCTCTCCACTACTTCACGAACAGCTTCACGTAGGCTGCCGGAATAAAACGCGCTTCATGGCCATGGGACTGAGCGACCCGGCCTCAATGATGCGATGTGGCACAAGCCGCCATCGCCACCACGCAGGGCAGCTACTTTGCCAGCAGCTGATAATGCCGCAGCCGCGATATCGACTTGTTGAACATGATCGCGCCGTCAGTTCGGACACCGCAAACCTGGAAACTGCCCTTGGCAAGATCAATTCCCAATATGCTAATCTCTGACATGGATGCCTCCCTCACATTGTTTCCTACGAAACCGTTATGGCACACTCGATGCCGTCGGGTGGGGGCATCCACCACACCAAATTAATCTGGATAACTTTCAAACATTTAATCGCTCACAAGTCATGATGTTCAACGCTCTGTCGTGGATGGTGCAAGCTGAATAAAATTTACCCCTAACAGAAGAAAGGGAATCTAATGAAACGTGCAATCGTTACCGGTGGATCTGGATTGATTGGTCGGGAGATTTGTGCACATTTGCTGCGTGATGGATGGGAGGTTGCTTCATTCGACCTGAAAAAAGATGGCCTTGGGGTGCAAATCTATTGCGATCTATCAAATGAAGAATCTGTCAAAGAAGCGTTTAATGAACTCAACTGGGATCACCTTGACCTTCTCGTCAACAATGGTGGGCTTGTATTCGAGACTTTTTCGCAACTTGGTGAGGCCACGCTTGATCAATGGAATAGCACAATAGGTAGCCACTTGACTGGCGCCTTTATGATGTCGCGCGCGGCACAACCTCTGTTGCGTGATGGCGGATCCATCATCATGATGGCGTCAACACGCGCTCTGATGTCAGAAGGCATTGACTTCTCTTATGCCGCAGCAAAGGGGGGGATGCTTGCTCTGGCACAGGCGCTCGCAGTTCAACTCGGACCTAAGATTCGCATCAATACGATTGCCCCTGGTTGGATTACAGGTGAAACAGATCTGCGGAATGTGGACAACGCGCAGCATCCTGTTGGGCGCGTAGGTCGACCCGCAGATATTGCCGAAGCCGTGATCTATTTGGCCTCCGCTGGATTTGTTACGGGTGAAACTCTAGTTGTCGACGGTGGCATGACAAAGAAAATGATCTATGCAGAGTAGCAGCTACGCGCCTCAATTTTCTTGAGGCACGACAGTTTGACTTCACTGAGCTACTCCCCAATGTTTGGACAGGTTATGGCGTAATTTAAGCTACTCTCTGCTCCTGCTGATCGGGTTGGGTTTCTTCTTTTCGCAGCCAATAGGTCACGGCTGGCGGTCTGCCGCCAAGTGCGGAATGGGGGCGTTTGCGGTTGTAGAAGTCGGGTCATGATGAACTCCTCTGTCCGATGGAATGGGCTTACAACAGCCGTCCCATTTTCGCGCAGATGTGGCTCCCATTGAATACATGACATCTCTGCCGCTCCGCCGTGGCGGAGCAGGTTAGCCCAACTCAATTTCTCATCAGGTGGCCATAATGCGGAGGAACGTGCGCAGGCCTGCTGCTTACCGGCGTTTTCGCCCTACATTCCTCCGCATTATTTCAGAGCGTGTCGAGCCAGGCGAGCAGGCTCGCATCCCGTTTCCATGACGTAGGATGAACTGCCGTTGCCGGAAGACTGACCTGTTCCAGTGCCTTTCGCTTCGTTTCCAGGTTCGCCTTCGCGTAATGGTTGGTGGTGGCGTGGCTCACGCGGCCAAGCCTGCTGCAGATGACCGTGACGTCGACACCAGCCGAGACAAGATGCACCTTGGTGGCGTGGCGGAAGCTGTGCGGCGTCACGTGTTTGGCGTGCAGCGATGGCTTGGTTCCGGCCGCCGCTTTCACATAGCCCGCAAGCTTGAACCGGACGCCCGAGGCGCTGAGCGGCTAGCCACAGCGGTTCACGAACAGCCGTTGGTCTGGTGCTCGCGGTTTTCGCTCCAACAGCTTTTTCAAAAACAGCACGGTTTCCGGCCAAAGCGGACAAATGCGTTCCTTGCGTCCCTTGCCTATCAGCCGCACGCAACTTGGGCTATCAAACCGGATCATATTGGGGCACAGGTCGAGTGGACCTGTCACGTTTTTTCCTCAGACGACTGAAGTAGCAGTCGTTGCCGTTCTATTCTTGCAGTTCATCATCCGGCATCGACGCTGCAAATCCGTCGGGCAGCACATGACCCTTGCAACCGCCTTCCTGCCGAACATCTTCATACTGCCCGCCAGTATAAACCGGTGACACCGTGTGATCCGCGGGCAAATGCAATCGAAAACACGGTCTTATATTTCATTTCAAAGGATCAGAACAAATAGCCTGTGGTTGGGCACCAGACAGCGCTGTTCAAGACCAGACCGACGCGACGATCTCGGATGCCGTTTCGGCAGTACGCTCTGGATTGCCTTCAGGGGAGGTAGAGGCCGAATGCGATTTTTGCGGAGAAGGGATCCCCAATGCCGCTAGAAAGGTAGGTGGCCTCATTCTCTATGGCAGCATAGCCTGCGACGCGCTAGCATCCATATGAAACTGGGAGAAACTGACATGTCGTCCGGCGTATTTATTCTGCATTCTCGTAACACCCCGGCTGGTGATCAACCCGAGGCCATCGCTAGACTTGTCTCGGGCATCGAAACCGGTGCAACGCACCAGACACTCAAGGGCATCACGGGATCTGGCAAGACCTTCACCATGGCGAACATCATCCATCGCTTGAATCGCCCCACGCTGATCCTTGCACCAAACAAAACGCTGACAGCTCAACTTTATGATGAGATGAAACAGTTCTTTCCGGAAAATGCCGTCGAGTTTTTCGTTTCCTATTACGATTATTTTCAGCCGGAAATGTACCTGCCCGGCAGCGACCGCTACATTCCGAAAGACTCCTCTATCAACGATCACCTGGAAAGATTGCGTCTTTCGACCACCAAATCCCTTATCGAACGCCGCGATACAATCGTAATCGCGTCGGTGTCTTCGATATACGGGCTTGGAGATCCGAACGATTATCGGGCTCTCCAGATTCCGCTCGCTCATGGTATAAAGCTAGAAAAAGATGATCTTCTGCAACGGCTGGACCGCTTGCAATATAGCCAAACCGAGGGCAGCCTGAAACGGGGCACCTACAGAATCAACGATAATGTCATCGACATATTTCCTGCCGATTCCGAGCACGACGCCGTACAAGTCGTTTTGGCTTCTGGGAAGATCGGTTCGTTGCAGCTGATCGACTCCGCAACCGGCAATCATAATGGCGGCATCAGCGAATATTTGGTGTCGCCGAAGACACTCTTTGCACCATCGGACAATCAAGCAGAAGTCGCCGCTGACCAGATCATGAGAGAATTGGATGAACGCGTTGCCGAACTGAACCTTCAAAATCGACTTGTCGAGGCTGATCGCCTCTATGAGCGCGTCACCCATGACGTCGATATGCTACGACGTGTCGGCTACTGCTCAGGAATGGAAAACTACGCTAGCTACTTCAGCGGGCGTGCCCCCGAGTTGCCCCCGACGACACTCCTTGATTATCTGCCAAAAGACGGACTCCTGTTCGTCGATGAATCGCACATCATGATCCCGCAAATATCGGCCATGTTCCGAGGCGATCAGTCCCGGAAGGACACGTTGATCGACTACGGGTTTCGACTACCCTCATCGAAGTATAACCACCCACTTAGCTTTGCCGAGTTCGAAGCAATCAAACCGCAGACGATCTTCGTGTCCGCTACACCTGGCAACTACGAATTGAAGGTCTCTGATGGCCGGGTTGTCGATCAGGTCGTGAGGCCCACGGGCTTACTGGACCCAATCGTCGAGGTGCGGCCGTCGGCCGGTTCCATGGTCGATCTTCTCGGCGAGATTCAGACCTGCGTGGACGCAAACAATCGTGTTCTGATTACCACACTCACGAAGGCCGCAGCCGAAAAGCTTCACGAATTCATCGCAGGCAAGGGCTTACGAGTGCGCTATCTGCACTCTGACATAAAGACCAACGACCGAATCGAAATACTAGATGGGTTGCGCGCAGGAGAATTCGATATACTGATTGGCATCAGCCTGTTGCGGGAAGGACTGGACATTCCCGAAGCAGCATTAATCGCCGTTCTTGATGCGGATCATGCAGGGTTTCTTCGCTCTGCGAACGCACTAACTCAGATGATCGGACGCGTGGCCCGAAATGTCAACGGGAAGGCGATCATGTATGCGAACCGGATCACACCCGCAATGCAACATGCAATTGACGAAACCAGCAGCCGCAGGCAGCGCCAGATCACCCACAATGCGGAGCATCACGTCACGCCGAAATCTTCTGCCCGCAAATTGAACTCAGAGGCGAAAAATGAAAATGAAGCGTTTGTGCATTCGAGTGATTTCTGCACAAACCTTGTCGAGCTATGCAATCGCATCACCGAAGAGGAGCATCTACTTCTGGCGGCTGCGGATGCCAACGACGAAAAACGCGTCGAGGAAATTCGCGAGAGGTTGGACGGCATGTACCGGCAGTTCATATACCTTTGATACTTAGATCATTCGCCTGCATCGTCGGGCTTGCTATCTCAGGTTTTCGTTTCGCGTTCAGACCGCGTAAGGCTTGGACGGGCAATGCCAACTTGTTTGCCGAGCCGCGAATAGTTTAGGCGTCGGGTATGACTATTTTTTCCGCCATGCCGCGCTTGAAAAGGCTACCGTTTTCCTCGTGAGGTCGTCGTATATGCGGTCTGGGTCTACCACCGCTTCGCGTCCAGCACGGCAGACGTCGAGGAACTTCTCGCCGCTCGGGGTGTCACGGTCAGCCGGGAAACGATCCGGAAATAGGTGAACCGTTTGGGGGTCCACTTCGCCGATTGCATCAGGTTCGACAAACCGGTCGCGGTCGACAAATGGCACATGGATGAGGTCGTTATTCCGATCAACGGCAAGACATACTGGCTCTGGCGGGCGGTCGATGCGAGCGGCGACGTTCTGGACATTCTCGTTCAGCCACAGCGGAACGCCAAAGCTGCAAGGCGTTTTCTGGGAAGGCTGATCAACTTTTTCGGTGAAACTCGCGTCGCGATCACGGAAAATTACGCAGCTATTTCAAGCCGATCCGGGACCTTGCACCGCACGCAGATCATCGCGCGCATGAGGGCTTGAACAACAGGACCGAAGGTCGCACAGGCCAACACGACAGCGCGAGAATGTGATGGCGCGGTTCAAATGTAAGACCGCATGTCTTGGGAGCAACGTCACTTGTGGGCATTACCATTAACTTGATCGCAAGGCGGCACATGTCGCCTTTTGCGATGGAGAATTGGCGTGACTCACGAACTTTCGGTGACATACGTCGGTATCGACGTTTCCAAGGACAAGCTTGCAGTAGCGGTTGCAGATTGGGCCCCAGGCGGCGAGGTCGTGTCCTGGAGCACCTTTGAGAATGCACTGGTGTCCGTTCACATCCTGCTGAGAAAGATCGCCAAACGCGCGGCAACCGTGGCTGTTTGCTATGAAGCCGGGCCGACAGGGTACGGGCTCTATCGGCAGGTTCGGGCTTTCGGTTTCGAGTGCTCGGTGGTTGCGTACTCGCTGTTTCCAATGCGCGCCGACCCGCTTGGCAAATGGCAGCCGAAGATCTCGCCGGTTGCCTTCCTCCAGCCCTTCCTGCCTAACTTAGAATGTGATCGCAGACGAGACCGCGATCGCTTGTACGGATGCCGGCCGCGTCTCCGCTTCGCCCTGCCCCGGTATTTTCCATTCGATTGGCGTGCCTGCCATCCGGCCGGCTGTCTGAACACGGGTTTCGGTGCCGTTACGCGTCAGCCTCCACGGAGAAATCCGCCCCGCCGCTGAACTCAACGGAACCGGACCTAAGTTTAACAAAGGTAACGTTCAACCCGGACGCTGTTTGGCTCGAATGACAAGCGCGAACAAATTCCGCCATTGACACGAATTTAAAATTCGTGTCACACATCGAATATGGGATGCCATGGCTTCTCGTCAATCAATCATCTTGCTAGGAAGTCGTCGCCAACAGGGGACGACACATGCCGATAGAACGTTACAAATCCTTGGTCACGATCGCTGGCGTTTGCAGCTGGAAGAAAGCGGGACAGGTTTTTCAAGTTCGGTATGACCTGGTAAAATCAGGGGTGAACAGCGGTGCTCCGGCGTACAATTGTATTTACATTGTGGACGGCCAGGAGCACGTTCTGGTCCCGTCCAATGCCAGACCGAGCGGTTTTGTTGAGGAACGCCAGATCAACCTCTGGCCCGGTATTCTCAAAAAGCATCACCTGGAATACGGCGACGGTTCAATGCTGGTCTTCAACCCGGAGGATCAAACCATTTCTACCTGGATGGTCGGCCCTGACGGCAAGGCTGAACACAGCACAACCGGCGAAAACAGAACAGCGGCGGAAAGCTAGCCACGGCGCGGCGCGGCCGCTGCTTCCTGCAGCTGACGTCGAAAAAAAGCACCAAATCAGTGCCGCAACCTCCCCGCCGGAACAGTCTGCGCGGTGCATGGGCGTGTGCATGTCCAGGCACGCGCCGGGTTTCCCAAGTATCACGAACATTCTGAATTTCGCTCGGTACGGGCGAGATCCTGCGGCGCCGGACCAGCGGGTATTTTTCGCGCATCTGAGACTATGAAAGGAACAAGGAATTCGCCCCTGCGCAAAGCCGGGAACCGGCGCTGGCCAATGGCGTGGAGACCGCTGTCTGCCGGTAATACTGCATCAGCCAGCCGCCCGCATAGCGGTGGAATTCAGGTCAGGCAGGCAGACTTTTTTGCGTAATCGGGCTTTTGGAAAACGACGAAACACTCAAAAGAACATGAAGGAAGACGGCATGAACACCATCTGCCAATGGTTCTACCTGGCTGGATATGGCGAATGGATCATGCCTCGCTGCCTGCGCAGGCTGACGGCGCGTTCCGAGTTTCATCGGGCGTGGGTGGCCGGCAGTCTTGGTTTCTTCGAGGAAGACGGCGTGAGGTTCGGTCCAGCCAGCCCCTACTATCCGCCCAGCTGACCACAGCGATCTTCTCAATGAATGAAAACAGCGCGGCCCAGGAGACATCCGGGCCGCGGCACCCCGGCTATTGCCGTTTGGAAACAACAACTAGCGAAGTGCCGCGGGTGTCCCGAGCTGTTGTCGGACTGCTCGCGTTGCAAAAGGAACGAGGGATTCGTCATGGGCAACAAAGGACATACCCAGCTTGTCAGAGGCGGCCAGACGACACAACACTGGACCCGCATGGCAACTCAGGTGTTCAAGTACAGCACCTCGGTAGCTGCTGCGGCGTTCACCATCACATTTCTGGTCCTGGTCGCTCAGAATTACGAAATGGATAAGGTGCGCATCACCGGCATCTACTGGATTGCAGAGTTCAATGTCGAACAGCGCGGCACTGAACTGCGGGAACTGCACTACATGGATCTCGACGGAAAGCGCGTGACACGCACCGCAGGCCAGATCTATGCAGACCCCGGCCTGCGCGAGATCTACGATCTTTACGCCGCCAATGCCTGGCGCTTCCTCTATTTCTCGCTGCTGCCTGCGGCAGCGGCCTTCGCCTTCGTTTTTGCCATCTTCGGCATGGTCGGCCGGTCCTTGAAAGAGGAGGAACATATCCGGGGCGCGCGCCTGGTCACAGCCAAGGAACTGAAAGCCTGGTCAAAGCGGAAATGGCGCGAATACGAGAAACGCTTTGGAAAGGGCACCAAGAAAGGCCCCCGCTACACGCTGGCCGGGATCGAGTTTCCGCCGAATGCCGTAGAGGCGCAGATCGGCATCACCGGCACCGTCGGCACCGGCAAGTCGAACCTCATGCACGAGCTGCTGAACACCATCCGGGCCGCTGACGGCAGGGCCATCATCTATGACAAGATGGGCGGCTTGCTGCGCGACCACTACGACCCGGAAAAAGACATCATCCTCAACCCCTTCGATGAACGCTCCGTGGGCTGGTCGCCTTTCAATGAGGTGGCTTCACTGGAAGGTTTCGCGCAGATCGCCGAGGTGATGATCCCGGATCAGCAAGGCTCCATGGACAGTTTCTGGACGCAATCCGCCCGGCTGGTCTTCCAGTACACCGCCCGCGAGCTGGCAAAAGCCGGAAAAACCACCAACGCAGATCTTCGCAAGGCTATCATGAACATCCCGTCCGAGGAGCTGGGCAAGCTTGTGGCCTCGACGCCGGGCGCGCATTTCTTCGGGGAGCATGTTGCGAAAACCTCAGGCTCGATCCGCGCCAACATGATCACCGAGCTGCGGTTTCTGGAATATCTGCGCGACGATGCCGAACCCTTCTCGATCCGCGATTGGGTTGTGAATGACCGGCCCGGCTTTGTGTTCCTGACCGGCGATGCGGAAAAGTCGGCCGCGACACGCAACATCATCTCGACCCTGTTTGAGGTGGCAGCCAACGCGCTGATGACGACAGAGGAAAGCCGCGACCCCAAGGTCTGGTTCTTCCTGGATGAGGTGCCAACCCTCAACAAGATGCCCTTCCTTCCCAAGAGCCTTGCGGAGATCCGGCAGTTCGGCGGCGCTTTCGTCGTCGCCTACCAGGTGTTTTCCCAGCTGGAAGACATCTACGGCGACAAGGCGGCAGAGACGATTTCCGGCGTTCTGAACAACCGGGTTGTGTTCAACACTCCGGATTACAACACCGCGCAGCGCTCCTCCCGCTCCCTTGGTGAGGAGGATGTGATCGAGCAGCAGGAAAACATCACCCTCGGTGCCCACGACACCCGCGACGGCGTGGGCATTGTCGGCCGCCGTACCCAACGCGCGATTGTCACCCCGGCGGAAATCCAGTCATTGCCCCAATTCGTGGCCTATTTCCGTCCGGCCTATGACGCCCCCACCGCCAGGGTGCGCATTGAACCTGTGCCGACCACGGCCACGGCGGAGAAGTTCGTCCCCTATAAAGGCAACGGCTTCGATGCGGGCGGAATGCAGGTTGCGGCGTTGAATGTGGAGATCAAGGAGGGCGAGGCCCCGGAAGAGGGTTTCGCCGCCTTGAAGCCTGAAGATCAGAAGGCTGAATTCAACCGGTTCCTGGACCGCGTGCGCCCCGAAGGCGCGGCGGGAATTGAGGATCCCGCCAAGATCTCGGAACGGGACTGGTACTGGCAGCATTTCGCCACGGCCCGGGTGCGTGGCCTCGATGTGAAAGAGATCGCTCCGCCGGACCCTTATGCGGGCTTCGCAGGCAACGGCACTGCCAAGGCCCGCGAAACTGCTGCACTCCCTTACCCCGGCACCACGCCGGCACAAGCTGAACCGGCAGTTGCATCATCAGAGTCAGAGATTGAACCAGCATCGGAAGCGCAAACGCCCGCAGCGGCGGTTACGGCGGCCGAAACCGTCAGCCCCGCCCTGCCCCTCTCTGTTCGCGCCCATCCTGCAGTTGGTCAGATCCAGCCTGACAGGAGAACACCGAAACGGCCGGATCGCCCTCGAGCGGAACCTGCTGGTGATGCCGCAACAGCTTTTCTGAGCCTTGAAACTGCCTTCGCGGAGGATTCCTGACATGATGTCGATTTCAAACGTCTCGGCCGGGGCGGCCGCAAGCGGCTACTACAAGCAGGAAGGTTATTACAAAGCGGGAACTGAGGAAGGCGAAAGAGCCGCCACCTGGTTCGGGAAGGCTGCGGAAGAAAACGGGCTGACCGGCTACGTCGATGACAGGCACTTTGCGCAGCTGCTCGATGGCGAAGCACCTGACGGAAAGCTGATGGGCCGCTACGTGAACGGCGAGCGCCAGCACCGCCCCGGTCTCGACCTCACCTTTTCTGCCTCCAAATCGGCCTCCGTTGCCGCTCTGGTGATTGGCGACAAACGCATTATTGGAGCCCATGACGCCGCGGTGCGCGCGGCCATGACAGTGGTGGAAGAACGGTTTATTAAAACCCGTTTCCAGCAAGACGGGGAAATTGTCACGAAAAATGGGGAAGGCATTATAGCGGGAATTTACCGTCACGACACTTCCCGTGCGCTTGATCCGAATTTGCACAGCCACGCCGTGATTGCAAATATGGTGAAAAACGAAAACGACGGATACTCTGCTATCCGGAATGAAGCCATATACAAAAATCAAAAACTGATCACTGAAATCTACCGTTCCGACTTTGAAAACAGAATGGCGGATCTTGGTATATCCACAGAGCGTGGAAAATACGGGGAGGTGAATATCCCCGAAATTTCTCAGGAGGTAACCGAAGCCTTTTCAAAGCGCCGACAGGAAATAATGAATGCGCTTGATCAAAAGGGGGCCGAATACTCTGCCGATACCGCCAGCAAGGCGGCCCTTGCCACACGCGCAGCGAAACACAAGGAAATCGACCGGGATGCGCTACGGGAAACCTGGCGTGCGGACGCACTCGCCGCCGGTCTTGGCCGGGATCAGCTGGACCTTGGCCGGATGGGTCACTCAGCCCCGCAGCCTGTGGTGCCACTCGATCAGCAGCGCCCGATCGATCCCCTCGCAGAACCCGGCCAGCCGTCCGGGGTGTTCGAGAAGGCCAAGGCCATGCTGTCCAGTGCTGCAGCCGTGGCTCGTTTGGAGACTGACCCCAGGCAGGCCGTAAACCGGGCCGTCGAACACATCAGCGAACGGGAATCCGCTTACAGCCGCGCTGATCTCACGGTGGCGGCAATGCACTTCGCCTACCGTTCTGACTTCAAGGCGGTAGACGCGGAAATCAACCGGCAGATCAAGGCAGGTCGGCTGTTTGAAAGCGGTGAGGACGGTCAGATTTTGACCGACAAGGCATCTGTAGATCTTGAACGCTCTATTCTGGCCACTTGGCGGAAGGCAGAGAAGACCGGCGGCCTCGAACTCCCATCAGAACAAGGGCGCACCGGAGACAGCCTATTGGCCCGAAGACTGAGCGTTGTCCGTTCCCTGACCGACGGCCAGCGCGCCTCCATCGAAACCGCACTGACCGGAGAAGGGCGCTACGTCGGAATCCAAGGCTATGCAGGTACCGGTAAGACCTTCATGCTGGAAAGCACAAAGGAAGCCCTGACCCGCATGACACACTATGCTGGTCATAACGGGTATGAGGTCAAGGGTTATGCTCCGAGCCACCAGGCGGTGAGTGAGCTGACCAAGGTTCTGGGGAGCGCCGAGACCTTGGCAAAGGTGGTAACGGCCGAGCGCCACCACCCGCAGGACGTGGACAATAGCAAGACCATCCTTGTTGTCGATGAAGCCTCGATGGTGTCCGCCCAGGACATGCGCAGCTTCATGGACTACGCGGAGCGCACCGGCGCCCCGCGTGTCGTCTTTGTAGGGGATGTCCAGCAGCTTGATGCGGTTGCCGCCGGTCAGCCCTTCGCACAGATGCAGAAAGCAGGCATGCGCACCGCGGTCATTGATGAGATCCGCCGCCAGCGGAACGATGATCTGAAGGCAGCGGTCTACCACTCGATCCGTGGAGAAATCACATCGGCCTTTGGTCGGCTGGAGGACAATGTGCTGAAGGTCGATGATCCCCGCCAGGAAGCTGCAGAAAGTTTCCTCGCTCTCACCCCGGCCGAGCGGCAGGGCACCCGGATCCTCACCCTCACCAACGCGGCCCGCGCTGAAATAAATGAGGCAGTGCGCGAAGGCCTCCGGCAGGAAGGCCGCATCGCCTCCGATGAGGTCAAAGTGAACGGCCTGTTGAACCGCCAGCTCACCGAGGCAATGCTTGCCGACGCCCGCAGCTACGCCCCCGGCGATGTCGTCATGTCCGTGGCGACAAGCAAAGAATACGGCCTCAAAAAGAACGGTCTCTATGTGGTCCGGGAAGCCGATCACAGGGGCAATAAGCTGACCATTGAGCATGAGGAAACCGGTGTTCGGACCACCCTGCCCCTGGCTGCAAAATTCAATCAGCGGGAGCTTGGAAAGGCGCTGGTGGCCTATGAGCGCGAGGCCCGTGGCATGGCTGAAGGCGACCAGGTTCGGTTCCGGATCACAGACCCGGAAAGCGGCATCAAGAACGGTTTGCGGGCAGAAATCAAATCAACCAACGGTGGAGTAATCGAGGCCGAAACGCAGAAGGGATCGCGCATCGCCATTCCCGCTGACAGCCTCGCAGCTCGCGGCTTGGAACACGACTACGCAGCCACCGCGCACGCGGTCCAGGGCGAGTCCGTAGACAGGGTGATTGTGGCGATGCGCTCCACCGAAAGGCTGGCGACCCAGAAGAGTTTCTACGTGGAAATCAGCCGGGCACGGGATGAAGCGATGCTGCTGACGGAAGATCCGGACCGGTTGTCCAAGACCATCGAGAACGAAACCGGGATCCGCCAGACCGCTCTTGATGCCTGGCTTGACGGTCGTCTCGCTGGCGCGCGCTCGCGGCAGCAGGAAGAGGAGAAAGCTCGCGAAGAACCACAAGAAAAGCCCGAGGCAGTGAAGGAACAAGAGACCAAGGATAGAGAGCCGGAGACACCTACCCTGCCCGGCCTCTTCGACGAGAAAATTAAAGAAGTTGAAAAGCAGGCAGAAATCCTCCTGCAGCGAGATAAGGAAATCGAACGATGAGTGAGACACAGCAGAACCTCCGTGTCCGGCTTGGACCGGTCGCAAGCGCCCTGATCGAAGGCAGCAATGAAAACCGGCAAGAGGCGCTGGACCGCGCTATCACGGACCTGCAGGAAAGGGCCGGGAACGGTGCCTGCGCACGAGGTGATCAAGCTTCAGAAACCGACCCACTGCAAGGGCTAGAAAGCCGGATTGAGGCCCAAGGGGAACTCCTGTCGGCGCTACGGTTCTCAGTTATGAAAGAGATGCAGATGATCCGCTTGCTCATCGCCTCCCTCATGTCGAAGTCGGACGCGAGCCAGCAACAGCTCCTCTCATTTGCTACCGAAGCGGTGGAGACGTTGCGGCGTGACACCAGCCTGGTCCTGGAGAAAGAGCACGCAAACCTTGCCAGCCAAGAGGCCGCATTCCAGGATGCGATCCGGCGTGAAATGCAGCAGGGCAGCGACGGCTTGGAGCGCGAGGCAGAGGCGGAGATCGAGCGATGAACGAGATAGGGACAACTCCGATTTTGCCGGGCCAGAGCTGGCCCGAGGCCTGGGCCACGCTGGGCCAGAGCCGGGCCACAGCCGGGCCAGAGGCAATTTCGGCCCTTAAAAATAGGGCGTCACAAGGTGCTGCCACTATCAAATTGACAAAATGCCAATTTTGGCAATTAAATCAGCGCCTTGCGCTGATTGCAGCTTTGCTGCGTGAGGTGTGGACCTTCTATGAGGACCGAAGGGCCGAATTGGGCGTAGCTGGCCCGACCCATCAGGGAGGGCTGAGCCAAAAGCCCGCATATGGAGCGGCGCAAAGCGCTTCAATTCCTCTCTGCGGTCAGAGGCCCCGGACTGCCCTTTCGGCCCTCCTGATGGCGCTCCTGGCTCCTGCGGCTGTCTGTGCCGGAGACTGGTCCAGCTCTGGCAGCTTCGACGTGAAAGAGACCACTGAAATCCGTGAAAGTCTGGCCTCGGCTCCGGCTTCCTCCCAGGTCGGCTGGAACTTCGCCACGAGGGAAAGTGAGTGGGTTGCCCTCGATGCCTTTGAGCGCTCTCGGCCGGGAAAGCAGCGCCCGACCCCGGCCACTTTCCGCCTTCCCTCCGGCTCCGATGTCGAGCAGCTGTTTGCCCTCATCGCCTTTGCTGAAGCTCCCGGCGGACGCTACGACGCGATCCATCACGGTGCCAAGGTGAAGCCCGGCAAGAAACCCTCGCAGATGACCCTGGCGGAAATCTACACCTGGATCGACCGCACGCCGGGCCAGCCCCATGCCATCGGGAATTTCCAGATCATACCTTCGACTTTGCTTAACTTGCAGAAACGTCTCGGCCTGTCAGACGGAACCCGGTTCAGTCGGGAGACACAGAACCGTATGGCCGCGCTTCTGATTTCGGACGCCGGGTATCAGAAGTTCGCAGCTGGCCGGATGTCACGTTCCAAATTCATGGACAACCTGGCGCGCATTTGGGCTGGCCTTCCGCTGGTGTCCGGCAGGTCCGCCTATCATGGGTATGCTGGAAACCGCGCAACCATCACGCGGGCATTCTATAGCGAGCAGATGGAAAGGATCTTTGGCACGGGAAAAGCCTGGACAGCGGCTGCATCCCAGGCACCACGAACGCGGGCACTCTCCGCGGGATGGACAGGTCTGGGACAATGACCGGCCGCTATGTGAAACCACCAATGTCCTTGGCTCACAGCAGACAGGCTGCTGGCTTCAAAAAATCTACCTTAAGAAGAGTGGAGCGGCGAGGATGGAAAGAACTAGACCGGCAGGACAAGTCACCGTCAGAGCGTTTGTATGATGCCGTCAAATCGGACATGCAGACAGCTGATTATGCCCTGAAGGCCGCAGCTCTGATCTGTGTGGCTGGTACTCTCTCCCGAGGGGCGTTCATCGTTCTGAGGACCGCTAGCAATTTCTGGCACGTCATGCTTCCACTGGTAGGATTTGCGTGCAGCCTCGCACTATTTTTCTCTGCCGTCCAACTTATGGGTGCGTTTGCTCTGTCTCTGGACAAGGCAGGGAGATTGCGTGAACTCCCACCGCTGGCAAAAACTGTTGCAGTCGGTTTCATTGCCTTACTTACAGGCGCGCTATGCTCTCTCGTGTGGATGGTCTGGATGGTCGGATTACGAACTGTTTAGCCCCGCTTCCACACCAGGTATTCGTCCAGCGTTCGGAAAAACTCACCGGACCTGATCCCGAGCAGGAAGAGAAAATACACGGCAACAAAGAGCCCAGACCAGACGCCGAAAATCGAGGCCCAGGACACGGTCAGAAAAAAGAGTGCGCAGTGTAGTGTCAGCTGCCCCTCCATAGCTTGGGGTGCCTCGGCCGGAAGCCGGGGCGACTCTGACTGTAACACGTTTCCGATTAATTTTCTGGACCGGCCTTGCTACACCGCAATTGGCAGTCGATCTTCCTGACCAACCTGCAGAGCTATCCAGAGCACTGCGGGCGACTCGGGCGGTGCAGACTTCAAGGGCTGTGAGCAAACCGCTCCATCAGACCGAGCTCGAAATGAAAAGGCCAAGGTGTTTATGAACACCTCGGCCTCTTGCTGTCTTCTGGTAGGAGCAGGAAATCTTGAGCCTGGTCAGTTCGTCAATTGATTTCCAGGTCTGTAAGGTCAGCTCCGCCCTGCAGCACCTCGTTGATCCATTTGGGTTTGCGCCCCCTGCCCGTCCAAGTTTGGTCAGGGTTCATAGGGTTTCTGTATTTTGGGACAGCCTTCCCTTTCAGTCTCTTCACTGCTGACGGGAAAACGTCCTCCAGTGAAAATCCGAATTGACCTACGGCCTTTTCCGCCGCCAGACGCGCCTCCCTCAGATCTTCTTTTTGCCGCGCTTCAATCGCGTTTGCCAGATCAGTCTGCAACTGCTTCAATTCGGCAGACGACATTGCGTTCAAATCCATTGCCATTCCTATAACTTTGCCTCTGGTGCGCACCGAATAGTTTATCGATTAAAAAAAATCCAGAATATCCTTGCACGCAGAAAACTAGCTGCACCAACTATGTCTCCGGCCTCCGCTATATGGGCGTGCTAATCCTTCAGAAATCAGAATATTGCCCAGGTCGTGCCCATGCAGAAAAATACGGGCAAGCCCCCTCCCATATTTATCCCGGCCAGGAAGCACTATGAAATCGACCGTTCCGGCATCCCTCACCAGTTGGCGAGCACGGCGTGTCGCTTCATCGCCAAGGGCTTTTTCATACTGGCACCGCGGCTTGTATGTTTCTGGGGTGTCGTAACCCACAAGCCGGAACCGATCGTTTCCAACGTCGGCGGTGTCACCATCGATTAGATAGATGTCCTGACTGTTTAAGGGTGCCGCCTGGGCGGTGG
Source organism: Phaeobacter piscinae (assembly GCF_002407245.1). Classification (NCBI taxonomy): domain Bacteria; kingdom Pseudomonadati; phylum Pseudomonadota; class Alphaproteobacteria; order Rhodobacterales; family Roseobacteraceae; genus Phaeobacter; species Phaeobacter piscinae. The sequence continues at coordinate 80,922 of NZ_CP010683.1, forward strand.
TTGTCGAGACAAGGAATAATGCAAGAAAAGTGAATTTCATTTTGAGACCTAGGAAGCATTTAGACAGTAGTGGTGCGTACGATCAGCGGGCTTTAGAAATCACCCCGTCTGTCCGGATCGCCGCGAAGTCTGAGGCTGTTCGCCTGGACATCTCCACCCCGTCTCCTGACATCATCGCTTCGACGTCATCTGTCACTTTGATCACGGAACCGTCGGCCTCGATGGCTGTTAGATCTCCATCCCGTGTGTGAGAAACAGACCCATCAGCTGCAATGCGGATCCACGCGCCGTTGACCTGGACAGCAACCTCGTAATCATCGACCTTGATCCCCTGCCATCCTTGAGCTGGATCCCGGCGTAGGACTATTTGATCTGGGCGCAGTTTGATTTGCACGTCGCCGTTTTCAGTTTGGTCAGACGCTTTGACCACCACGAACGCCTCTTGCTCTGCCGGATCCCGGTGAATAGAGGCGTTGCCATTTCTGGGCGGCCACAGTTTCGCTGCCTCCCGCTGGTTTCCAGACTGATCCCTGTGAAACCCGATGTACATCTGCGCCGAACGCCAAGTCCGGCTCAATCCTTCAGACAACATGTTCATGACTGCCAATCCTCATACAGCAAGCCCGGGACTCTGCGAAACTCTTTGACGTTGTGGGTGATCAGCACCAAAGACCGGGAAACCGCCTGCCCCGCAATCAGCACATCATAGGGGCCAATCGGATTGCCCTGCCGTTTCAGCTCTGCCCGGATCTCGCCTGCCGCCCTGCCGTCGCTTTCTGAGAAATCCAGAACTTCAAACCGAAGCGCCTCAATGCGTGCAAGGTTGGCGTCAACCTTCTGGCTCTTATAAGCGCCGAAATACAGCTCGTGCATCACAACAGACGGGACGCCAAAGTCCCTGGGCGCGAATTCGGAAAGCCGCTCGATGACATTGCTGTTTCCAGCGATGATGGCGATGATAGCATTGGTGTCGAGCAGGAACTTCATTCGAAAACGTCCAGTCCTGGCCGGTCTTGCTGCGGCACTTCTTCAGTTGCTGCATCCACAGCATCTTGATCCAAAGGCCCGAGTTCGTGCAGCTCCTTCAGCCACCCCCAGCCCTCTTCGATCGGCTCCAGGATGACTTTGCCGCCCTCCGCCCGAATACGGACTTCATCGGTGCTGAAACGAAATTCCTTAGGAAGCCGCACCGCCTGGGAACGACCTGTCATGAAAACCTTTGCTCTCGATGGTTCAGTGGTATTTGGCATCGCGCGCCCCTCTTGATATGTACCAATAATATATACCAACTGCCAGAGAACTCAAGCAACAACGCTCTTAAGAGTGTGGAAATATCGTCATTTCTCAGCAAACCGACAGATCCAAAACTCTAGAAAGTTCGCACCACCCGGTGAGGAATCTGGTATGTCGCTGGAGTCTCAGGCTTCAACCGATCATCAGGGCGATATTCACCTCTGTGTCCTCCTCGGGTAAACACTGATAGAGAAGGAAGGGATCCTACCCTGAACATCTCACTAGCGGCACGGATGAATGACACAAACACGATTTAGATGCAGGCATTGTGGAAAGCTTTCATCTGGTCGCAGACCACAAACAGGCCGTTTTGCTACAGATTGGTCCTTTCGCTACCCTCGGCTCCACAAAATTGACGGCAGGGTATGCCCAGGGGTTTACGAAGAAGCCGATTGGGTAGGCCCATTTGCCGCCAAGGAAAGAGGGCCGGAACGAATCCCGCGAGATATCGAGACCACCACTGTAGGTCCGAACCCACCATTTGGATTGATGGTTGCCAGTGATCTCATGAAGTACCGTAAGGGAAAGGGAGCTGGCCGGTGTAGTTCTTTCGCAACCCTCCCCCCAAATTTGTCCTACTATCCAGATCAATACATAGAAGGCTGGCAAGATGGCAGAGACGAGAAACATTGGATTAGGACTTCAAAGAAGGAGCGCCGTGAAGAGATTTCCCAGTCTCGCAAAATGTTTCAGAGCTTCCTAACGATCAAGGAAGAGCTTCACCAACGAGGCTCCAGCTTCAAAGAAATCGGGCGTGATCTTGGTTTCTCGCCGGGCATAGTTCGCGATACGGCCATGGGGCTCAGAATGAATGCTAGTGTTGCCGAAGCGATTTCACAAAGACTTGGCGAACCGAAATCGGAAATTTGGCCTTACTACTACCGTGACAATGAACAGAAGCTGAAGCGCAAGCCGATTAAGCAATAGCCCTTCAGTCCGAGAGGAAGTGACGTTGCGAGTTCTAATGCCGCCAATTTTTCCGGCCATACTTCCGACCGGCGACAGTTAGACGGTCATGTCCATCTATCGGCACGTCCTCATGAACAAGGCGGCCGTCTCTGTCGATCCGGTAGATACTGGCAGTCGTGTCATCGCACCCGAAGCCGTAGATCACAAACTGCCAATCCCCCCTGCCCTGCTCGCGGACCTGGTAGTATCCCCCGAAGTTTCGGCACTGGTATTCCCCGGCCCACCATTGCGCGCCAGGCATTGCTTTTTCTGTCTCGGTCATTGGAATGAGATCAAGCTGGCTCATGACTGGCCTCCCTAGAATTCAAAGGTCACATCGCCGTTGGGAAGAATTTTCCCGATTGCGTAAGTCAGGCGGCTCCTTTCTTCCTCTGCCTCGTCCTGCAACCCTTGCCATTGCTCATAGAGGTGCGTTTGACAGTCGGATTTGCAGCTGACGGGCCGGTCCATGCTGTCGAAAATCTGGTACTTGGGCTGCGGAACCTCGGCAAGCGGAGTGCTGTTCGGCGTCCAAGGTTCTGGAGGCCAGACGCGACCGTTATAGCTGATGTGTGCGATGTGTTCGCCGCTGTCAGAAAAGACCTCGGCGCATCCAAATTGCGAATGTCCGAGGCCCGCCTTGTCCCGCGCCTCGATGTAGGCTCGCTGGCACTCGCCCAAGTTTTCCTTGCCGCGGATCCACTTGATGCCGGGCACGGCGACCTCGCGCCCGGCATGAATCTCGAACCGCACCGCAAGGGTGCTTCCATTGCAGCTCTGCCCGCTCATGCCGCCAGTTCCCCCGTCTTGATAAAACGCATAGGGTCTCTTTCAACGATCTGACACTGGCCCTCGGTATGGCCTTTGGAAATTGCCTTGGCCCGCATCCCTGCCAGATTGACCGGCAGAATAGCCGCGCCCTGTGAGAGCGCGACTGCGTAGGTGTAGAGGTGTGTTTCCCAATGGCGCTTCATGCCGACACCTCAGCGCTGAACACTACGGTTTCGCCTTCGACCTTGTAAGGCACGGCCTTGGACAGCAGTTGCTCAATGGCGGCGGCCGGGACGTCGGCAAAGGTCGCACTGACGATCTGAAGCATCCGCTGCCGATTTTCCTCAAAGGAATAGGCGTTGATGGCCCACGCGATAACGCCGGGGGTGTGAACTGCAGGGGAAGAACCAAGCTGGTAGGTGGTTGTCATTTGAGCGCTCCCTATATTTGGTGCAAGAAAATCAAGGCTGGATGCAGGACAGCCGCCGAAGGCGCCTGCCCCTGCATCCCTGCCTCGTGGCGAACAGCGGTTGGGGGCGAGACAAGCGCGCGAACCGCAGGACGGAGGAAAATTTGTCCCGCGAGGAATGGGCCAAAGGCCCAGGGGAAATTTTCCTTTGGGCGAGGAACTTGCGCGCTTGTCCGAGGGGGAAGGCAGCGTCTTCCCCCTAACCAGGGGGCGTTCGGCTTGTCCGAATCCCCCCTGCCCTACCGGTGAGAATGTCTGGGCCGGGGTGAGCGGGCGCAGCCCGTCGATCCCCTGCCCTGGCTAGATCAACTATGTGATCAGCGGTTTCGCTGATCTCTTGTTCCTGATGCCCGTCCTGTAGCAAACAATTGGGCGGCCGGAGCCGCCCAATTCTGGACTTCAGGAGCTGGCATCCTTCTTCGGGAAAGCAACCATGTCCACGTTCGGGAACATATCGTGTTTGACGGTGATCGCGGTGATGTTGCCCTTCTCGTCGGTGCTGACGAAGGCAACACCGCAGCGGTTCCAGTAAGTCTTGCCGTCTTTTTCGTTTGCCTTGACGTTAAGGTTCAGAGTTTGAGAAGGCATTTTGTGATCCTCGCTTTGAGTGTTTCGATGAACATGGAGGAAGCGGGCTCAAAGGGGATGTCAGCTGAAAATTTGATCCGCGAGGAATGGGCCTTAAGCCCAGGGGAAATTTTCAGTTGAAGCAAAGCGATCATTCCCGGCTGCCCGCTTAGTGTTCATCTTTGAGAAACACAGATTGGCGAGGATCCTTATGGCTTTGGTCTGAAGTTGCGTCTCGGAGGCTGAAGGCAAGACTTGCTGGAACTGCGGTAGAATTATGAGAGTCCAGCGGCGGTGAATAGGGCAACATCACCGCGATCACCTTGAGCGCGCCTTTTTCAACCGTAACCTGGTTGCCTTCCAGACTTAGGGACAGCTGAAAACACGGTCAGGCAGGTAGCCGCAGGCCAATCATTAACAGGTAACACATAACAGAGAACTGTTATTGGTATCCGTTCTCCAGGCTGCTTGCAGCCTGCGCAATGCGATCGTCACCCGAAGGGCCGATACAGCCGAGTGGAAACGACCATGGCGCAAAACGCGTCAGCTGGCCCTTTGGGACAGATGAGGTGTTATTGCCCCAGGGAGTTCCACACGGTTGGATCGGTGGAGCGCCGCCTGCGGCGCGGAATAGAGCGCGGTCCCGCGTTCACGCGGGATGCGCCCCGAAACCAAGTCGATGCTAAACTAGTGCCAAATCCGGAAAGGCAGAACCCATACCCCATAACCCTTACCCCTCAACTCCTAACTCCTAACTCCTAACTCTTAACTCCTAACTCTTAACTCCTAACTCTTAACTATTAACCATTAACTCTTAACTCTTACCTGTTAATTGATCCTTTTCTTTAACTCAAACCCGGTCCACAATGTTGCAAAATATTATTTGTTTACAGCACGTTAAAGAGTGACCCTGCCCAATATCAGCGGTCTCATGTGACCACCACGCTATAGTCTCAATGGCACACAGCAGACAACAACGCATAACAGTTTACACATAACTATTAACACCTTATAGGTGAACAAGGCAAAAAGAGGATCGAGCAGTGACCCAAGTAATCAGCGTTGTTCAAGAGAAAGGCGGGGCAGGGAAGTCTACCCTCCTCATAGCAATTGCATCACTAATGGTAGCGGATGGCGCCAAAGTGGCCGTCATCGACACAGACCCACAACATACCCTTTCGGATTGGGCCAAAAAAGAAAGCACCGACGTTGACTGGGCGGTTGAGGAAGACGACGAACGGCTAATTCCAACACTTCGCGCTCTCAAGAAGAGCGAGCCGGCTTACGATGCGATTTTCGTGGACACCGCCGGTTTCAAGTCGGCTATGGCTGTTTATGCGATCAACGCATCCGGCCTGGTCTTGATCCCTTCGAAAGCCACTGAAACCGATGCCAAAGGTGCAATCAAGACATTTAGGCATGTGACCAGTGTGGCGGACTCGATGGATAAATACATTCCTGCCTATGTCGTCATGATGGACGTGGATCCGGCAACCAATATCACAGCGGCTACCTTGGAATCCCTGGATGACCTTAAGATACCCAGGCTAAAAGCCATGTGTGCGCACCGAACAGGCTTCAAGGAAATGATGAGCACAGGCCGAGGACCCGAGGGTTCAGCAAAGAGGTCGGCACAAACTGTGTTGGCTGAAATGCAGATGGGTGGTCTGATCGATTTCTACGGAGGCAAAGATGGCAAAGCTTAAAGTTGACCTGGGCCTTGATGATACCCACGAGGAGAAACCTGACGCGGAGGCAGAAATTCTCCGCCAGCTTTCAGCTTCTTTGCCAAGCCCATCTAAAGCTAAGACCGGATCGCTAAAGACTGCCCCGCGCGTTCAGTTCGCATTTTCCAACGTCCCTAAGCCGATCAAACAGGCATTCATTGATGCAGCCGAGGCTAAGGGCATGGGTATGAAAGAGTTTTTGTACCACTGCTTGCGGGCAGGAGGCGTTGATATCCCTCCAATGGAAGAAATAGACGGTCGCCGCAGGTAATAAGACATAACACATAATAGGTAACTGTTATGAGGCACCTTTGCAGCCTTCTTTTCGCCGCGCAGCGGCTCAGGCGCCGAAGGCGCCAGTCCAGGAGGGCAGGGCCTTTAGGCCATTCCCTCCTGTGACATCAGAAACGGCCCGCCTTTTCCTTCAGCCAACTGGCGGTAAAAAGGTAGCTGTTTCGGAAACTCACCCTCAAAAGAGGGTGAGCTGCTGACCGGAAATAGCTGGACTGTCGCCCAGAGTAGCAAGCCGGTTTTTCCGTTCGGCCTCGGCTTGTTGCTCTCGCTGGGCTGCTTCAGCTTCAGCTTGCTGTGCCTGTTCTTTCTGTTTGGCAAACGGATCTCCATTTGCCGCGAAAAACACAGGCGCGGCGGCGGTGTAGGCGCTGGTGAATACCTCAAGCGAAAGGCTATTGCCGCAAATGATCTTACCAGCCAGGCCACGCGCGGCGCATTGGACATAGCACATATGGAAAGTCGGCCGGGACAGCTCCACAGCTTCTACCCAAACAGAAGTTTCCAGCTTATGACCCTTGCCTTCGATGACGTCCGCGATCGCCATAAGCATTCCACCTGCGCCTGCAGCTGGTTCCTGAACGGTGATAAATCCCTGTTCGGCAAGCTTTTCGTCCACATCGGTTAGCGCGATTTCCGCCATCATGCGCGACACTTCGTAGGGCGTAAAAAACTGGCCAAGTCTAGCGTCCAGAACTTCCAGCTCACCGGCGGCCATGCCCAGAAAATCGCAACCACCATTGCCGATTTCACCAAGGGCGATCCCTACAATTTCAGGCATTTTGCGCACATCGTCCTTGTCTCGGTAACGGGCAACAACGCTCATATATTGGGCTTCCAGGGCTTCGCGCTGATCAGGAAACGGACTGGATTTCTTAGCCAGCGCGCAATAGCTCATTTCGCAGAAGTCAGCGAAAACCTCTCTTCGGTGCTTGGAACGGTCTATATCGTTAAGAAGGCGCACAAATTCCTTTACCGCCGGGTTCATTCCGCTGCCTCATTTGCGGCGGCCTGTTTAAGGTCTTTTTCCAGTTCGGCAGACGGTTCGATGATCGGAAATTCATAAGTTTTTACTTCTTGTCCGCAGTCTTCACAGACACAGCTGTCAAAGACTGCGGACAATTCCCAATCTTGAATTTCATTGAACCATACTGCTGTTGCATCGGCCTTTATGTTTTGGCCTCCGCATTTTCCGCAGTGAACAGAGACCGGGGCTTTACACGGCATTTTGCACTTTCCTGTGTGGCGGTCCCGTTTCGATCTGGATGCCGAATACTAGGGACAGGGGTTGCGGGAAGGACCGCGAAGCGGCCCTCTCCTGCAAACCCTGCTCCCGGCCGAGGGCAGGAGAGGGACCCGTCAAGCAGAGTGCCGGGCCGGAAGGGGAGGGGGATCACCCATCCTCGCAGCGCGGCGGAGCCGTGACCGAGGTTGGGGAAACCCCTTCCGGTCCGAATAGCGCTCTGCTTGACGGGGGAACCGGCGGTTCCCGGATCTCCCTGGGGCGTTCGGCTCTGCCGAATCCCACAGGGCACTATTGGGAAAGTGCCATGCCGCTACCGCGGCATGACCGCCGCTCATGTGATCGCCGTGCAAGCACGGGGATCTCCGCAAGAAAAAATGACCCCACCACAAGGGCGGGGCCAGTTGGTTCCTTCACCACAAAGGAAAATGATAACCAAATACGCGAACCCTGAACCTGGTCGCGCCCTGGGAAGAACTTTTGAACCAGCTTCAGAACAACGCCAGTTGTTCCGGCTGAGGGCGAATTCCAACACGTCCGCGGGGATCAATCATCCAGCCGCCGCCATCACGCTCAATGGAAGCATCCGGTCCATGTTGATCAATAAACACCCTGTCGGCCTCGGCCTTCCTGCTGGTGTGAAAATCGCTGGCCATATGGCCACTCGGTCGGCGGCACCAGTTTCCCGGCGCGCGGCCACAGTCGGGGCATCTAACCGTAAGAACTGGGTGCTTGTGTGCTGTGAAATCAGGCATGAATTCCCTCCTCCAATTCTCCGAGGCGCAGAAACAACTCTGAAGCCCGCACACGGTCCCGCATGGCTTCAGCCCGGTCTTTGTTCTTGGATGCCGCAGCTTGCAGATGATGATAGGCGGCATGGCGTTCGGCCAGAGGGTAAGCGTCCGGGTTCTCGGCAATGCTACGCGCCTGCAGGATCGTCACGAACAGGTCTGATGATGCGAACAGATTGGCTACCCGCGCTCCTGAAGCATCCGTGCGCGACAGAGGGAAGGGCGGTCGCTTCAGGTCAATTCTGCCACGGCTATAGCTGTGCAGAGTGCTCAGCAGATAGGACGGATCAGCAGGGTAGGGGGCGCAATTCCATGCCCTCCGAACGGCCCGGCGCTCACTGTCAGGCAGGGCGTCAATCATCCGGCGGGCTTTTCGCCACTCTCCAGCCCTTTCATTGCGTGCCCGAGCTTCCTGTTCTGCCCATCGCTGTGCACGTTCATACATCACCTGGTCTTCCGTTGGCTGTTCTTCAGCAATCTGGTTTGCGAAGAGAGGCAGGGATTCCCGCTCAAAACGCTGCTTTCGACGCAGAGCAGCCCGTTTTCTCGATGTGTCCGTAAACTCGTGGCGGGGCAAAGGCTTGAAACGCATCTGTCCAATCTCCAGCGGTGGGGCAGGGCGCTTCTGCGCCCCGCCGGTGTTGGTCAATCTTCGAAACAGGCAGGCACCCAAGCATCAACGCATTTCTTCTGATCTGCGGTGATGCCAGTTTTTTCCTGATAGTCTGCATCATTAAACAGTTTGTGCAGTTGCTCAGCCTTCTTCCCCTTCTTGAGGTTTTTGAACGCCGCGAGGGCTTCACTGTCATCCGGCAATCTAAGCACAGTCTGCAGAATACCCGTCAGCTGGTTGCTGTTCAGCCGCTTGAAGCAATTGGTCTGTGAGGGCGTCCAGACTTCACGAACGGATGCGCCCACGTCCTTCATGATCACGTCCATCAGCGGCTTTTTCTGGGTTAGAAACCGGCGGGCAAGGAAGGCTGTGATTTCACCATTGCGCAGTTTCTTCCCTGCTTCGCGGAAAGCTGCAAAAGCCTCGACCTGCCCTTTGGAAGCCATTTCCCGCAATTCAGCCAGCATCTGTTCAGCGGCTTCATCACGTTCACCTCCAAGGCGCGGATCAAGGACAAAGTTGTCCGAGATTTCCGGCGTATTTGGCTGTGCCCAACCATGACCCAGACCCAGAATATCGCGGCTACCGGATGCCGGAGACACATGGAACCCAAACAGATCAAGCAGATATTCGGGCTTCCGCAGAAGTGCCGTTTGTGTCGCCGCCAGCCGGATCGCCACCATGTCGGACACGAATTTTGCGGAAAAGGCAGGTTTCTCCTTTTTGGGTGCAGCGCTCGCGGCAGAGGGTTTCAGAACACCGGCTTCGATAGCCGACTGTTGGTCTTCCGGCTTCACATAAGCAGTTTCGACTGTCAGCACACCCTCACGGTTCACATACACAAAAACGCCAGCATGTGCCTTCTGTTCCTCCGTGAACTGGCCGTTGAGGATGTCCTGCAACCCGTCTAGTTCGGCTTCCGCTTCCTCACTCAACTCGTCTTCACGGTAGAGAGCTTTCAGCTCGTCATAACGTGCGTCTTGTTCTTCGGACAGTTCGCCTGGGACTTTCCTGATGCGCTCGTATTTGGAAAACTCCCCGCTCCAAGTCTCGACATAGGAACCCAAAACTGGTGTCGCCCAATGCCATCCTCCGGTTTCTTTGATTACCTCTGCGGCTTCGGCAAGGGCAGTCTCGAAACACTGGTTCAGGATTTCGGGGCTGTCGAATAGGTCTTCTTCGGTAAACAGGTCGCCGCCGAGTTTCCCGCCTGCGGACACATATGTTTCCTTACCAACAAAAGATGCCCGGCGATCCGACGTTGTGACGCTCTCAGGTTTCAGGGCATCTTTCAGGCGATGGTCAGACCAATTTGCACCGCGCGCCTGTTCCAGCACTTCTAGGCTGCGCTGTTCGTCGTCGGAGATAGTGAAGCAAGCTGCCATGCTCAGGCTGATTTCCTGCGCGGCTAGCGCATCAAGAACCGGGTCCGGCAGATCGGCCAATGCAAGGCGGCGGTAGACGTGTTTTTCCGTTACGCCGAAGTTGGTGGCGATGGCGCTGACCTCTTTCCCCTCTGCGCGCATTTCACCAAAGGTGCGGATTTCCAATGCTGGGGGCAGGTTCTTGCGGACTACGTTTTCCATCTTCGCCCAGTCGGCGGCGGTTTCCCGGTCGGGTGCCAGCATTACCAGCGGGCTTGCCAGTTCGGGGCGAACCTTTGCAAAATCCGGCTTGGTTTCAGCCAGATATTGCAAGGCGCGCAAGCGGGTGCCACCAGCAACAATTTCGGCACCATCCAAGTCCTCGGTGTAACCGGCAAGAGACTGGATCATCCCCTTGGCCCAGAGGGTTCCTGCAAGGTCTTTGATGTCCTTTTCCGGCACGTCCTGACGTGGGTTCATGGGGGAGAGGATCAGTTTCTCCAGCGGAAAGCGGGCTTCTGTTGCTTTGATTTCCTGATGCTTCGACATCTGGGCATTCCTTGTAACGTGGTGAATTTTTGTGTTATTGGTGCCCCAGCCCTTAAGGGCTGAGGCGAGGCCGCTTAGGCGGCTCCGTGTGATTTCAGAAAGGCGAGGCCGATCTTGGCGGAGAGACCTCCCTTTCTGATCAGCGCATAGGCTTCACGCTTGCGCAGATTGATCTGTTCAATGCTCATGATTTCACCTCCCTCCCGGCGCGGTAGCACCTACGGGCTTTCCCGATTTCAGTGTTCGTGAGGCAGGTAGATGGTGAGCACACGCCGCGTGTCGTCATCGTCAAGCGGATCGTCAGCGGCGGCATCATAAGTTTTGTTGTAGAGGCTGATTGCCCAGAAAACTTCCGTGCCGTTGACGTGGACAACACCAAACGAGTGATCACCGCTCGGATCGTTCAATTGGCTAAAGTCCGTGAATTCAGCGACTTCCTTGGTCGCAAGGGAAACAAACAGCATCCCTTTTTCCTCAACGCCACCGCTGAAAATCACCTGCCCCTCATAGGTCTGATGCCCTTGGAATGGGATTGCAGCGCGGAAAGCATCGTTCGCTTCCGCGATTGCAGCAGCTTGAATGGACATGTTGACGACGGCACGGGAACCGCAGGCTGAGCAAGAGTCAGGCACCATAGAAGTCAGCGTTTCCGCTGCTCCGCACCCGTTGCATTGATATAAAGCCATAGTTGGCCTCCTAAGTGGTGATGCGGTGGCCGATGTTCGCCCGACCTATCCGCGTTCGCTTCGGTTTGTTCCAATGGGTCAAGGAAACGACCCATTGGCCCTGACGCCTGCCACCCGCACCCATCCGCGTTTTTCCCCGGAAGGGAGGGGGGGCGACAAAAGAGGTGTGGCGAAGCTTCAGCTGGTTTCGATCCAGCCGAAAAACGGAAGGTTCGCCCGCTTGCGGGTGAAAGCCGTTTTTCTGCTTGAAGGCAGGAAATTCAAAATGTGATCCGCGCACGCGCGGATCTCTTCTGCGCCGTTCGGAGCCGGCTGAAGCCTCAGAACAACTCGTCGCCCCCCTGACCGCCGGGGAAAAGCAGCGCAGCAGACCGCCCATGGCGGGCTGCGATCACGTAAGCAAACATGCCGGGGCAGGGAGGAGCGGGCGCAGCCCGTCGATGCCCTGGCACGACCCCTAGTAAATGCAATCCGCGCGCCCCGCGCGGATTTCTCCTGTCTCTTGCACAAGGCGTAGCGAACGACCGTTACCCGAAGGGCGGAGACAGCCTGTCTTGATCGACCATGCGGCCGCGGCGGCAAGCTGGCTCGGAGAGACAGATTCCGGCGCACTTGGGCCGCAGGGAGAACGGGGCAGGGTGGCTCCGGCCTGGTGCCGCCCGCCGGCGCCAGGCTAGGGCGCGGTTCCGTGCTTCAGCGCGGAATTTGCCCTACATAAGGTATTGAAGGCACACCCCTCCCACATTATTTTGGAAGAGTCGCGGGGCGTTGGCGCAGCCCGGTAGCACCACCTTTTAGGGTTGGTTTGCGGCATAGCATGTAACTGAAGGCTGAGATGTAAGGCTTTCGCCAATTTGCTGAGCTTCTGCGAGCCAGCGCCCTAACAAGGACTGAAGATGTCACCGAACGATGCCTTGCAGGTGGAAGAGGATGAACACGCTGCCCCTCTGCCCACACTTTACATTTTTCTTGATGAAGGTGGAAACTTTGACTTCTCACCGAAAGGTTCGAAGTTTTTCACCCTAACCTGTGTCAGCTTGTACCGACCTTTCACCCTGCACACAGACTTGGACACGTACAAATATGATCTGATTGAACACCGGATTAAACCGCGTCTGGAGATGGAGTATTTCCATTGTGCTGAAGACAATCGTTTCGTGCGTAGCAAGGTTTTTTCCAAGTTGTCAGGTTCAGTCCCGCATGAATCTGTCGACTCCGTGATTGTTGAAAAACGCAAGACCGGGCCGGCCCTTCAGGCACCTGAAAAGTTTTACCCAAAGATGTTGGGCTATCTTGTACGGTACGCTGTTGAGAAGGCAGCTCACGGTGTAGGTGAAGTTGTCGTCATTACCGACAGCATCCCTGTTGCGAAAAAGCGAAAGGCAATTGAGAAGGCTGTAAAGACAACTTTGGCCGCCATGCTACCGAAGGGTACGCCCTACCGGATCATGCACCACGCTTCACGCGCACATTATGGCCTCCAGATAGCGGACTACTTCAACTGGGCGATCTTTCGTAAATGGGAAAACGGTGACACGGCCGCACACACAACCGTAGCCAAGCAAGTCCGAAGTGAATTTGACATCTTCAGGACAGGCACACGGTTCTACTACTGAGGAATTCGACCCCTCCGACTACCGGTGTGGAGAACCCCTTGGGTTCTTATCATCGGAGGGGAACCTTTGCAGCGAACATAGACACTGTGTCGTAAATTTCAACCTAATACCCAGGCTGGCCCCTCAGTGACCTAGGCCAATGTTTGGAATTTCCGGCTCCTGTGGCAGGGTCTGCGGAGCTGGGACATCATTTGCCGATAACCATTCCCGAATGGTCATCCACTTGTCCTGGTGTGAGGGGGGCCATCTCCATTGAAGAAGTTCCCCGGCCTTCCGTTCCAACTCCGGAAACCACTGGATCTTGAGTCGCAGCTTGTGCTTCTTTGCCCATGTTCGGAACATTGGTAGCCAGTCCGCCTCGCCACTGGCCTCCAGGGATGTTTTCAAATCGTGCGGGATGGTAAAAGGCCATTCTTTCATGGGTTCGGTGTTACAACCGTCTTCATATGGTAATCAACACAGCAATTAGCGAGCCTACAAAGGTTCGCCCGCGCTCGACAGAGCGCAGAAACCCCACGTGTAGCCGAAGGCTGCATTGCGGCCGCCGAGCGGCCCCAGCGGAGCGCCAGTCCGGTTGAAATCGGGTGCTAACCCGGGTTCAACCGGACACCAGAACCTAGCTTGCAAACAGAAAACCCCGCTACAGCGAGGTTTCCGTTTGAAGTTAGGTCAACGCCGGAAATAACTAATCCCTTCGGATCCTGACAAGCTTCGTGTGCACCTTGGCGGTTACGAACGTATCCACGGGCAGGCGTTCCAACTCTTCGGCCTCGTCATGTTCAAAGGTGACCGGCACCAGTGCAACCAGCGTTGCAGGTTCCTGATGACCACCCCGGCCCAGCAGTGACAATGCTGCCTTTACGTGAGCCCGCACAGTCTTGAACGGCGGGTTCATGATGACCCTGGGGAATGCGGTGCTCCCCTTCATCTCCTCGGCGTATTCCAGAAAGCACCGGTTGATTGTTGGGCCAAGGTAGCGAAGGCGGCCGGCAAGGGTGCTGTGCCGCTCAACCATGGTCAATTCGCACGTACTGTGCCCGGATGCGATCAGCGCGCGGACTAGCTGGCCGGTGCCTGCGCTTGGCTCCAATGTCAGATAGTCGCCTTGCGGCCCGAGATATTCGACCATGCGCCGCGCCACATCGTCGGGGGTGACATGGCATTCCGTGAACTTGTCCACGGCGATCACTTCCGGCGCCTCGATGCGCTCCAAAGCAGGAGCGGCCCGGCGTGCCCTGACCGGTATGGTCAAGGGCTTTTGGGGGCGTGTGTAGATGCTCGGCCGGTTCACGATGTCACTCCTTTGGCATCAATGTTTCCTGTGATAGCCAGGCAATCCGCAGCCAACGCCCTGCTGTATCCTAACGTGCTGAATGGTTCTTCATTTTCGCCGCCCGGGGTTGCCCGCGCCTGAGCGCGGGGCATGTGCAGAAATTGAGAGGGAACAGGGGCGAAATAGTTTTCTGTCAGGTGTTCCCGCGCGATTTCGAAACGGCTGCTACTCATTGGGCCGCCTCCATGTTCTGCAAGCAGGACGGGACCGCGTGTTGCTTTTGATCAGTGATCAGGATGCAAACGCGCGGCGCCAGATAGTACGCGCCTTTATGGTGGGGGTCGGATGCTGTGCGTACCCGAAATTCTCCGCAAGCGGATTCGATTGTCCACTTGCCGTCCCGGATAGCCGCATATTCCGCCTTGCTCAGTTCAACCTGCTTCAACACTTCGGTTTTTTCGGCGTAGCTGTAGACCGCACGGTTTTTCACAGTGATCTCGCCGCCAGGTGCCTTGAAGTTCAGAACAGGCGGCTTTGCTGGCTTCTTTGCTGGCGGGACATATCCGCAAGACTGCATCAGGTCGCGCCATTCATCGCCGGAAAGCTCAACCGTGCTGCCAAGGGCAATATGGGCGGGCAGGGGCGCCGAGCATTCAACCGAGAACAAGTCCTCATCCACCTTTGCCCCTTTGGGTTTGTCGGCGCCATGCTCCCGCACGAACATTTGCAGCAGCGTCGGGGTGATTTCGCCTTCAAAGCGCGGCACCTCGCCCAGCATTTCGCGCTCATAGGCCAGGCGGTTAAGCGTGTGTGTGATCCAGCGGGAAAGGTTGTTGCTTTCAATGATCGAGCGCGCACCGGCCATAGCCTTCTCCCGTGCCTCATTCGGGGTGATCTCGCCGCGGTCCACTGAAGACCACAGACTGAAAGAGTGCATATCGCTACGGCCAAGGAACAGCTTGATTTGTTCCTGCGTGGTTATCTTCTCGCACAGATCCAGCGCCTTGTGCGCGGTGTTCAGGTTGCGCTGCAGGTCGCGCAGTTCGGCCAAAAGGGTTTTGATCCGACGCGCGCGCACTTTCGGGTCGTTCTTACGGTTGGCGTGACGCTCCACGCCCTCGGCCCGATACTGCCAGTAACCGATAGCATCATGAGCCTTTGCCGCCTTGCTCAAGGCATTGTCCATGCGCTCTTTGTCCTTGCGCGCTTTGCGCTCGGAGTGGTGGCCGATCAGGATAGGCTGGCCAAATTCGAAACGCTGGGAAATGTCCCGGGCGGCACGGGTGAAGGCGCTAGCCTGGGCAGCACGTTTCGCCGCGATCTCGTCCAGCCGGTCGGCCTTCATCTGCGCGCGCTCTGCAAGGGTGGTTCCCTCCGGCTCGATCTCGCCCGCCAGCTCCAAAGCCAAATCTTCACGCTTGCAGGACCACTTTGGGGCTACAAACAGCTCTTGTTTCGGTGCCCATTTGAAGCCGGCGGCCTTCACCCGCTCATATGTTTCCTCGTCCAAACGGTCAGAGGTATACAGCCGGATTTTGTTGTCTTCGGGGGAGTAAGTCGCGGTGATAGTCAAATCGGTCATGGGTCTTTTCTTCCGTGGTGAAGCGGCGGGGCTTGCTGCCTTCTTTCCGCCGATAGTCTGCTACGTTTGTTCTGACTTCCTTTCCGGAAAATCAGGGCTGATTTGCAGGTTCAGTCGGCGAAGCCGCCTGTTCCTGCTGATCTGCCACGTGGCGAACGCGGGAGGGGGCGAGGCAATGCTATTCGACAGGGTTGGTGCGGCCCGCAGGCGCAGCCGAGGACACGGCCCTGTCTAATAGGATTGCCCGAGGGGGAGGGCAGCGCCCTCACCCTGACGGCCAGGGGCGTTTGGCTTGTCCAAATCCCGCTGGCCCAACAAAAAAGGTAGCCCGCACCTACGCGGATGACCGACTTACCAACGGGCAAAGTTATCCAGCCGCCCAGATCTTCGAACTTGCGAGAAATCTGAGGTGGCCGAAGCAGCGTCTAAGGCGAAGACGCTAGAATCTGAGGTCTGACGCTGTGGGGAATTTTGTCCGTTTCCCGAGTGCGGTAGTGACATGCAGATGCAATCAAGGGTTGATCACAATTGCATAAGTACTCTATCTGGCCTCTGGCTGCACGAAGCGGCCACTAATTCAATAATACACGCGGGTTTGGATCGCAGATGAAATCGAACTTTTTCAAGACTACAACACTGGCGGCCAGTGCATTCACCATTTCTGCCTCAATGGTATCGGCAGGCGGCATCGAGCGCCGCGCCGATCCATCACAAATCCTGTTTCAAAAGGGCAAGAACTACCTCGAATTCTCGGCTGCTACTGTGCACCCTACAGTTTCCGGCGACCCTCTGCCGGGGGTACCAGCTGGCTCTACAGGGAACATTACAAACAATTATGAATCCTACGCGTTCGGCTATAAGCGGGAAGTAAACGACCGTTTTTCCTTTGCCTTTGTCGTTGACGAACCGATCGGGGCCTCTCTGACCTACACTAGCCCTACCGCCTTCTTGGCCGGATCGAGTGCGGAGGTGTCCTCTATCGCTTACACTGGTCTGGTAAAATACCAGGTCAACGACCGCTTTAGCGTTTATGGAGGCCTCCGCGTCGTTGGCGTTGATGGCGATATTACCGTTATCTCACCGTTGACCGTATCCAGCCCATACAACCTAAACGTCAGCAAAGACTACCAGGTCGGCTATCTTGCAGGCATCGCCTATGAGATCCCTGACATCGCAATGCGCATCGCCGCGACCTACGAATCCAGAACTGAGCACGAGTTCAGCGACAACACCGGAACGCCTTTCCAGGTGGAAATTCCCAAATCATTTACGCTGCACGCCCAATCTGGCATCGCAAAAGATACTTTGCTGTTTGGCTCAGTGAGGTGGCGCGAGTGGACAAAGTTCAGGGTCCAGCCTAGCGACTTTTTGACTCTAGTGCCGGGGGTTGGTGTCGTGAACGTGCCCATTGCAGGCGGCACCAGTGATATATGGACATACGAAATGGGTATCGGTCACACGTTCAACGACAACTGGAGCGGCGCGGCCACCATCGGCTACGAAAAGGATACTGGCGACATTGTAGGCAACTTTTCTGGCACCGATGGCTATGTAAGTTATGGCCTTGCTGTTTCCTATGAAACCGAGGGTTGGAAGGTGACTACCGGCATCCGATACACAGACATCGGCAGTGCGGATTCCGCGATTACTTCGTTCACTGATAACGACGCATTCTCAGCGGGTGTGAAGGTCAGCTATAGCTTCTAAGGCCCTCTGAAAATATCGCGCTGTAGCCGTTCAGTGAGCCGTTTGTTCAGGCTCAACGAGCGGCTACGGCGGGTTGATTGCTTCCCGTTGTGAACAGCTTTGCGATTTCGGTCGTGACTCGTTCTCTAATCTGGGGAACTTCAGAAAAGACATCGTGTTTAGCGTTTTCTATCAGATCCAACCGTCCACTAGGCCACTTACCCATTCGATCGTGTATCGCTGGAAGGTCAACAACAACATCCTGATCACCGCAGAAGGTGAGACAGGGGATCTTTGGGGATGGAAGCTTTGACACAGCCCTTGTCTCATTCAGCGTTTGAAACAACCATCCCAAACTTGGCCCGCCAATCTGGTGTTCTTTCAGCAAGGTAGCCTGGTTGATGAAGTACTGGTACATTTCAGGGTCGTTTGTGAGCCTGTTGTCTGCAAAGGCTGTGCTAAGCACATAGCTCTTCCCATCGGTGCCGGGCGCGTAAACATGTCCCTTACCAATTGCTTGAGCTGCCCAGGACAAGGGCCAGGCTGCAGCCCGCTTGACCGCAGGAAGATTGATGTTCCACATCGGGCCGGTAAATGCACAGGCTGACACTGGTAGACCTTCCGCTATCGCTCTGAGGCCAATGCAGGCACCTAAAGAGTGCCCGATCAAATACCATGGTTTTGGCAAGTCCAGATCTTGCGCTGCCTTGGTCATCGCTGCGACATCTTTGTGGAAATCTGAGAACCGAACCACATGGCCCGCCATCGGGTCGTCGGCCGCTCTGTCAGCAAGCCCTTGACCACGCCAATCAATCACCAGAGCTGTGTAACCGAGCTTCTGCAAATCCGAGACCGTGCGGCCATATTTCTCGATATACTCGGATCGTCCTGGAAACACGAGGATGGTGCCCTTCTGAGCATCCTTTCCCTTCCACAAACCGACACGAAGGCGCGTTCCATCGTCTGCTTGTATCCAATAGGCTACCCCATCTTTGGGGGCTTCGGCTATCTCATGTTCGAGGGGGGCTGGCAGCATTGGTCAACTCTTTCAGGTTGTCATTTCACTTGCCTGTGCTCTCCCAAACATCGGGTCATACAGGCTGTAAATCGTTGCCAAGGTGCCAACGATTAGGAGGATCGAAAAGCCGGAAATCTGCCCGATCAGGAAGAAGTTAGCAATGAGTAGCATTACGACTCCCATCATCATCCAGCGATGGACACATTGAGCTTCGGCAAGACGGCGAGAAGACCCAGACGAGAAAGCCCGCTTCACGACACGACAAGTTTGAACATAGCCAAAAATGAAGACCGAGCAGGTAGCGAACAGCAGAAGAAAACTAGTGAAATGGGCCAAGGATCGCTGACCGATCCAACTATTTGCTTCGGTATAGATTCCCAGGAAGAACAGAGCATCTGTGAGCAACCAATCTAAAATGCTTTCCCCATCTGACAGGAGATATGTGGCTTGAAGCTTGATGCACGTTGCGACCCAAATTCCCAATAGAGAAGCCCGATATACGCGGCATAGCAGTTCAGTGCCTACTTCGCCGATCTTGCTCTGAATCAATGGGTTAGAATGAAGCTCTGACGCGCTGCAAACTTCGAAAAAATCCTGCGTCAGAGTGTACATCAAGACGAGTCCCGTAAGGAAAAGAAAGCAGATTGCCGCCGTGTACAAGAATGCCAGCATCGAAAGCACAGTGGCCTCTGGAACGGATATGACTTCGGGGCGCACAATTGCCAGGAGGTTCCAGTCCATCATGAGGTTGCCAACGTCGCCATTGACGAGCGCGCGCATGTGTATTCCTGACCATTGCACAAGAAACACAATGGCAAAGCAGATGAAAAACACGGCCCAGTGAGAATAGGAAAAGGATTCCACTCTACTCGTCCAATCGCCTGTCTCTCCAGGATCGGAGCCCGTTGACGCGATGATCAATCGCCTTTCGGCTTTCCAAAAGGCCAAGAGACCTACAACCGTTACAAGAAACAGTGGCAAGATCACTAGTTCGATCAAGGACCAGTTCGGAGCCCAAAAAAAACCTACCTGCTTATGCAACCCAGCGATGGGGCTATAGGTGACGCTGTGCACCCCCATGATGTAAGTCAAGAAACCGAGGACTACCCAACCCGCCCAAACCAACGCTGGCAGGTTCAGTGTCGATCGGCTGCTGAATAGCGCTTCCGAAGCCCTTGCCAGGTTAAAACGCTGCTTTGGCGGTACGTTGTCAGCGTCTAGCGCTTTGGGTCCAGCAGCCTGGTCGAGTTTCGGAGCGTGAGGAACATTCTGTGGCTCGGCGGTTTGCTTGACATCGAAAGCGGGTTGCTCCCCTAGACCTCCTGCCTTTTCTTTCTGTTTCCTCCGTGCCTTCAACCGAGACTGAGACGCACTAAGCTCCACCTGCCATTCGCTGGTTCCTTCAGGGTCACGGCAGCCAAACACCATGGAGAGCCAACGAATGTTGGTAGGGCCTATTCCCCTTTTGTTGTGCTCAAACCAAAGCTGCACTGTCCGTAGATCGACGCCCTTCCGGTTCGCATCAATCTGTGAAATGGCATCCGCTAGCAGTTCGGGTGTCCACGGGCCGATGGGATAACCATCTTTGTTCGCTGGCCGACCTACGCCTGCAGTTGTTGCATGAATGAACAGCTCCTTGAATGTTTCTCCGCTCTTAGGTGGAGATTGGAAAAACTTACCCTTCTTTATCAAAGGCTTATACTCTTGGATTTCGTTTGGTTTCGTTGCGTTTCGTTCGTTTCGTGCGGCTGACGTTGATTAGCGTATCTAGCAGCGGGATTCAATTTTATGGTGTGGGAACCAATGAAAGACGGCATCAAAAAAGACATTGAGGCGATGGGCGTGCGTTTCGGGAAACCGCTAAGTGGGTATGAACCTGCGTCGCGCATTTTGGAAACGTGTGAAGGTTTCAAGGGAAAAGCTGGCGCGAAAAGGAAACGTGTCAGGGAACAGGCAGTACCCGTTGCCCAAGTCGAAGATGCTATGGGAAAGACCGGTGTTGCCTACGTTTGGAATACCGGAGAGTTGGAGCTGAGCTGGATTTGAACAGGTGTTTGAGGGGCGAGCAGTGCTCCTGGCTGCTTGTTATTCTAAGCAATAGCGAAAGTTATCCACAGGGCAGTGTCGCTGCTGGAATAATTTGAACGATCCTGGGGGTGTTAAATTGGTGTTAGATTCAGTGTTACGGGTCCGCCAACATCAAATTTTCTCAACAAAAACAAATGAATACAGATACCGCCTGTGTGTAAAGTGGTGGTGTAGCGTGTGTAGAGTGGTGATTCACTGTGTGCAGAGTGGTGATTCCTTCAGTTGCGTTTAAGATGAAGGAAGGGCGCTATCGTGTGTGAAGTGTCGTTAATTTCGAACGGATTGTGTGTGAAGTGTCGTTTTGCACACGTGTGTGTGAAGTGTCGTTTCGCTTGCAAGTGTGTGTGAAATGTCGTTATTGCATCCCAAGCGTGGGTGAAGTGTCGTTTTGCCTTGGCGTGTGTGAAGTGTCGTTCTAGGGTTAGGTGTGTGTGAAGTGTCGTTGCATCGCCGGGATGTGTGTGAAGTGTCGTTCTCCACATGTGTGTGTGAAGTGTCGAAAGGAAGCTAAGA
>NZ_CP010684.1 GCF_002407245.1 Phaeobacter piscinae
CTAGCCGTCAAAAGCCTCCGGCTCCAACTCCTGCCAGAAGGCGATGATCGCACCGGCATTCAGCGCCGAACGCCAGCCGTGCTGGCGGAAATGCTCACGGTCCAGATCGCTGTCCAGCCCCGACAGGAACAGCCGCTTGTCCGCATCGCGCTGGGTCGGGTTTCGCCGCGAAACCAATGTTTCGACGATATCCAGATGGCGGGCGCGATCACGGCGGGCGGCGGCGCGTGCGTCAAAGGCGGCGGCCTCGGCTGCGGCGTCGGCGTCACGGCGCGCCTGTGCCTCACGAATGCGGGCCTCTTCCTCGGCTGAAACCGGCGGCGTCACTGCGCCCTCCGGCGACAGGCTATAATCTCCGTCAATCGCAGCGCGCAGATAGCCCAGCGGTGATTTCACCGCCCCCTGCCCCGCCACATAGTCCAGCTTCTGCTGCACATAGTCGGCCCCGTGTTCGGTGATCCATTGCCGCGCCAGCCGGTCAGAGACCCCCTGCCCGCGCAGTGCCTTATAGACCGGTTGCTGGCGCAGCCCCTCGCTGTCGTCGATCTGGAACATCGCCATCTGCGGGTTTTCGCGGATCAGAAAGCGGATTTCGCTGACCGCGCGGCCCTTCTTGCGGGTCTGCGGTTCGATAATGATGTCGGAGGATTTATTGACCTCGGCCACCGCCGGTTTGATGATCTTGGCATTGAGATGTTTGAAACTCTCGTAATAGGCGGAGCCATCCACCCCCATCAGCTTGCGAAAGATCTCCAGCCCCCACCAGCCGGTGGAGCCAGTGCGCACAAACCGGTAGCAATTCTCATAGAGCGCCAGCCCGTGGCCGGAACTGAAGTTGCGCTGAATCTTGACGTTGATCAGGGCAAAGATTTTCGGGTCATGCAGTTTCTTGGCCAGCTCTGGCGAATAGGCGTATTCGCAAACACCGTTTTTCAGCTTGGCAAAGCTGAGCAGCGAAGAGACGCCCCATTCCTGATGGCCCTGCTCATCCAGCATATCCCACTCCGCGACGGTTTCCGCCAGTGCCCGCAGGCTGGCGCGCAGGCTGTCGATATCGTTGGAATTGTACCCCACCATCATCGCCAAAGTGCGCGCGTCGATGGTATGGCTGCGCGCGGAGGTCAGCGTGTCATAGGCGTTGAGCAGCAGCACATTTGACAGCTTGCGCTGCAGCAGCGTCAACTTGCCGCTGATATGGATCGCAGCCACGTTTTTCTTCACCGTTTCGCGGGTCAACGCGCCGGTCAGCCGCTCTTCGTCAAAGCTGGGCTCTGCCATGGAATCACTGCCTGTCATCATCGCTCTCTTTTACGCCATACCCTGCCACAAAAGGAACCCATACGACAACCGCGCATGGGTTCCTTTTGCGGGCAGCCTAGCCCGGCCTCAGCGCCCCCACTAAGCTGGCCCCTGTGGCGGGTGTCGTCTAAAAGGTACCCGTTCACGGGACGCCCGCTGATTGAGGCGCCGATCTTTCGAATCGCGGCACCGGCCCAGCATCGCATGATTCCGCCGGGTGTTGCGCCGCAGAGGCACAGAGCGCGCGCCCAGTGCGCACCACATATTTCGCCCGATCAGTGTCAAAAATTACGCATCAGGCTCTGTATCACGACCCTATGGCGGTCTATCATAGGGCGTCATCAGGGTGGTTTGCGCGGCAGGACGGTCCCAATCGACAAAGATCACTATCCTGAGAATCGGCGCCTTTTGCCCCGCGTTCAGGCTCCTTTTATCCTGCTGATGGGTCCCTTTGATCCTGTATCTGGGTGCCCTTGAACCCGAAGCCGGGTCCCCAAACTGGGGTAAGTGACTGTAATCAGGTATATAATCCATACCAAAGACTCTAAAGATTCTAAAAAATATAAACGTTTAGCTGTGATCTATTTTTGAGTTTTTGAGGGAAAACAGGAACGTTTCGCCGCGAAACCTCTCTTTGCGCGGATAAGGCACCCGAAAAAATCCCTACGATGGGTCCATACCACCTATGCAGCACCGGAGATGTTCCCTATTCTCTGGCATATAAGCGAAAACAGAAAACACGCGCATAGACCCAGCATAAATTATGCACAGAGATCGAGCAGCTTCATGACCTCTCCCACCTTGCCTCCCTATTTCAATCTGGACCCGGAACAGGCCGCCGCCAAGCTGCCGGATCCGATCCAGACCACCCGTTTTGCCAAGGCGGCTGCCATGTGCAGCAAGGGCCGCGAAGATCTGGCCCGGCGCGGCTATGCCCCCGATGGCGAAAAGCGGCTGCGCAAATTTTCCACTTGGGAGATCACCCGCTATCTGATCCCGGTGGCGCCACAGCATCTGCGCCGGGTGTTGAAGAACCATCCCGACCTGCCGCAGGGCGAGGGCGAAGGCGGCTCCAAATGGTTCACGCTGGAGGAGGTTCTGGCGCTGCGACAGCATTTCGCCTCCGAAGGGATCTCAACCAAGGAATACCTGCCCTACCGCCCCAAAGGCGTGCCTGCCAAGGTAACGGCGGTCGCCAACTTCAAAGGCGGCGTTGGCAAAACCTCCACCGCTGCGCATCTGGCGATGTCCGCCGCGCTGGATGGTTACAAGGTGCTGGTGATTGATCTGGATTCCCAAGGCTCGATGACCTCCATCCTCGGCGGCACGGTGGAGGATGAATGGTCCACCGTCTTTCCGCTGATCGCCAAGGACTATGCCAAATCGGTGGTGGCGGAAAACGCCGTGCGCGCCGCCGCCGGGGAGCCGGAACTGCCGCTGGATGAAACATTGAATGAGGCGCTGCGGGTTTCGTCGCGAAACGTCATTCAGAAAACCCATTGGTCCAACATTGATCTGATTGGTGCGCAGCTGAACCTCTATTGGGCGGAATTTCAGATCCCGGTCTGGCGCATGGGACTGCGCAGCTGGCCGCTGTGGGATGCGCTGAGCAACTTTTTGGAGCAGGAGGGCATTCTGGATGACTACGATATCGTCTTCCTCGACACGCCCCCGGCGCTTGGCTATCTGACCATCAATGCGCTGTCGGCGGCGGATATTCTGCTGGTGCCGCTGGGGGCGTCGTTTCTGGAGTTTGACTCCACAGGGCGGTTTTTCGATATGCTCTATTCCACCTTTGCCTCCATCGAGGAGGGGGAGAATATGGCACAGCGCGCGGCCGGTTTGCCTGAAATTAAATTTGAATGGGATGTAGTAAGGGCGCTGATCACGCGCTTTGACGCCAGTCAGCAGACGGATATGGCGAATGTGATCCAGGCCTATTTCGGAGATTTCATGAACGCCTACCGTCAGGATGTCACCGCCCTTGTTGGGCAGGCGGGAGAACAGGTGAATGGGATCTACGAAGCAGACTATCGCGACTTCAACCGCGATACCTATGTCCGCGGTCGCGAAACCTTTGATCGGACCTATGCGGAATTCAAAGAGCTGCTCATCGGCAGCTGGTGGCGCGACACCCAGATGGAAGAGGCGGAATAACATGGCAAAACGCAGACGGCTGAGCGCCCCCGACGCATCCGAGATCGAAGCCATCGAGGAGGGTTTCGCGACGAAACCCGGCATCAATCCTTTTGATCCGGCGCCCGGTGGTGTCGCGGCCAGCGCGCCGCCCATCGCCAAAGTCTCGGCTGAGGCGGCGCAGTTGCATGGCATGGCATCGGTTGCGGACCGGGTGGAAATGGCCCGCGACAAGGCGGACGCCGAGCGCTGGCGCGCCGCCGAGGATGCGGGCGAAACCGTGCTGCGCATCCCGCTGGCGGAGATCGACCGCGACTATCTGCGCCGGGATCGAATGCAGATCGACGAGGAGGAGCTGGACGAGCTGACCGCGTCGATCCGCACCCATGGTTTGCGCAGCCCGGTTGAGGTGATCGCGCTGGAGGAGGGCTACGGTCTGGTCTCCGGCTTCCGCCGTCTGGAGGCCTATGCGCGGCTGAACCGGAGCGAGGACGGCTTTGCCGCGATCCCGGCCTTCCTGCGGCGCGGGGCTGACAGTGCTGGCGCCTATGTGGCGATGATCGAAGAAAACGAGCTGCGCGCCAATCTGACGCCCTATGAACGCGGGCGCATCGCGGTGCTGGTGGCGGGGCAGGGGGTGTTTGCCTCGGTCGAGGCGGCGGTGGATGCGTTGTTCGGCGCGGCCTCCAAGGCGAAACGCTCGAAGGTGCGCAGCTTTGCTGCCGTGCATGAGGGGCTGGGCGATCTGTTGCGCTACCCCAATGCGCTGTCGGAGAAGGCCGGGCTGAAACTGGCGGCGGCGCTGCGCTCGGGCGGGCAGGGGGCGTTGCGCTCTGCTTTGGCCGGGGCGGATCCGGCGGATGAGCGGGCCGAGTGGCGGTTGCTGGAGGCGGTATTGGTAGATGCGGGGCCGACACCTGAGGTCAAACCCCGTGGCGGACGCCCGCGTCAGGTCACCCGTCTGGCAGCGCGAAAGCTGCCGTCGGGTGGTGATCTGTCGGCCGAAGTGGCCCCCACGGCGGTGCGGATTGATCTCAAAGGGCGCAGCCTTGACCCCGATCAGGTGGAGGCGCTGCTGGCCCTGATAGAGGATCAGCTGGGCTAACAGCTGCGGGCGGGTCAGGTCGTGGGCTGCGGATGCGGGGACACACGTATAAGCATATCGTGCCCCATCAGGCCCAGACCATGCCCGCCCCGATTGACCAATGCCCGCCCGCGCCACACGGGGGGGGCGCGCCGGTCCAGATCTCCACCAAAAAACAAACAGAACCCAGCGGCAGAACAGCCGCGCGCCATTTTCTGGCGGATCCACGGCAGGCGCATCAGCCGCCCTGGTCCCGATCAAAAAAAATCAGCACGCCGGGAACCATTATGACGCTGGTCGAGTTATCCCACCAGTAACAGCAAGCATTACGCTGACAGCACAAGAGGATGAAAACAATGAAAAATCTGCTTCTCTCTACCGCAATTGCCCTGACACCTGCGACCGCCGTTCTGGCGGATGGTCACGGCGATATGTTCCGCGCTGAGGCTGATCCGATGGCCATTCATGCCTCCGAATTCATTGGTATGCGCGTTTACCGCGCCGAAAATGGCCAGGAAGCAACCGAATACGCTGGCGTACAGAAAGAGTGGGACGACATTGGTGAAATCAACGATGTGGTGCTGAATCGCGACGGCACCGTGGATTCCGTTCTGGTTGATATCGGCGGCTTCCTCGGCATGGGCGAAAATCAAGTCGCCGTGGATATGAAATCGGTGAAATTTGTCGCCGACAGTTCCACTGCCGAAGACCTGAACGACTTCTTCCTGGTGATGGAGGCTTCGGCCGATGCGCTGAAAGAGGCGCCGACCTATGATTGGACCCGCCAGGTGAGCGCGGACGTCGAGGAGATGAAGCAGGAGACCACTGCGGCTGCCGGCGAAATCAAGGACGACGCGGATGCATTGGTAGACGATGCCGAGCAGACAGCTGAATCCGCTTTTGACGCGACCAAGGATCCCTTCACCCGAGAGGGCTTCGTGACGGCATCCACAACAGATCTGACCAGCGAGCAGCTGACCGGTGCACCGCTCTATGACAGCAAGGATGAGTGGATCGGTGAGGTTTCGCAAATCAATCTGACCAGCGACGGCAAGGTGAAGTCGGTTGTTGCGGACATCGGTGGCTTCTTGGGGCTGGGTGAAAAAACCGTAGAGCTGGAGCTGAGCAAGATGGACATTCTGCGCGCCGATGATGGCGACGACCTGCGCGCCTATGTGTCGATGAGCAAGGACGAGTTGGAACAGCTGCCTGATTACGAGAAGTAATCCCAATATGAACCATCGTCAGCGGCGATCTGCCGCTGGCGGTCACTCTTTCGGGGCGTGGTGCTGATGCATCGCGCCCATTATTTCGTCAAGTTCTTCCATATCGACCACTTTTTTTGCGCTAATTAATGACTAAAACTATACCGAACGCCCAACTTTAACGGTCAGTTCAGCATTTCTTGGCCAGATGGGCGTCACTTTCGGTACCGACGACTGGACGGAATTTGCAGGCTCTTTACATCTCCATGATCAGGCAGATCTTGCCAGTGATACTATCAGGCATCTTTTTGTCCCTCGCGAGTACGGCGACAGCGGAGCCGATCCGAATGACCTACGAGGAATTCCACCCGTATTCCTTTACTGACGCGGCGGGGCAGCCGCAGGGTATGTCCATTGATATCATGCGCCGGATTGCCGATACGGCCGGGCGCAAGGTGGTGTTCCTGCCCAATCGCAACCCGGCAGGCATGCTGGAGGAACTGCGCAGCGGGGCAGCGGAAGTGACCTCGTTGCTGGCGCTGACCCCGGAACGGCTGGCGGCGGGACTGGCAACACAGAAGTTGGGCGCCTTTGAATTACAGGTGTTTGTGCGGGGTAGTGGCTCCATTCAAAATCTTGGCGATCTGACCGGAACCACTGTCGGCGTGGTGCGAGGCAGTTTCGCGATTTCCGGTGCGCGATTGATCCCCTTCGCAAATCTGGTGGAATTTGAGACGACTGACGATCTGATCCTGCCCTTGCTGACGGGCGAGATTGACGCCGTGGTGTCGGCGCATAATAGCTTTCTGATGCGGCTGCGCATGGCCGAAGTTGAAGATCGGATTGCGCCGCTGTCACCCCCGCTGGTGACCAGCGCATACGGGTTTGTGGTCGCGGCGGACAATGAGCCGCTGCGCGCGCAGCTGAATGCGGCGATCGATAGCAGCATATCGGCTGAGTTCCTGGCCAAGCTGGAGCAGACCTGGTTTGGCCGGTCGCGCACGCTTTGGGATAATGTGCTGGTGCGTTGGGGATTGCTGATTTCGGCGGCAATGCTGGCTGCGATCCTGGTGCTGGGCTACTGGTTTTTCTACTATAGAAACCAATCGGCTGAGCTGACGCGGGACCGGGCCAGTGATCAGCTGTTGATCGGTGCATTGGATGAGGTGGCGGCGGCGATCGTTATCTTTGATAGCGATCTCAAGGCGATCCATTGGAACCACGGGTTTGAAGTTATCTTTCCCAGCATGGTACCATCGTTAAAAAAAGGCGCAACGATGCGCCAGATGATCCTTCAATCCTATTTTGATGGCACTATTCAGAATGATCTGAGCGACGCTGAGATCCTGAAAAAGGTGGACGGCATCATTGAAGCGCTGCACCGCGGCCAGAGTGAAATGCGCAAAGTGAGGACCCAGGATGGACGGGTGTTTCAGGCGCGCGATGTCAGATTGGGCGCGGGACATTTCGCGTCTTTGCGGGTGGATGTGACCCAGTTGCAGCACCAGCAGGACACCATTGCGCAGCAGGCGGTTTCGCTCGAGGTGGCGAATGAAGAACTGCGCACCTTTTCCGCCATCGCGGCGCATGATCTGAAGGCGCCGCTGTTCAGCCTGCTCAATCTGATCGAATTCATGGCCGAAGATATGGAGGAGGCAGGCATCACCCTGCCGCAGGATGTTGAGGCCAATTGGTTGCAGATGGAACGGCTGTCCCATCGGATGATGCGGCTGGTTCAGGATCTTCTGGTCTATACAACCACCCAAAGCGAAAGCCACCGGTCCGAAGTGATCGAGCCGTCGCCGCGCCTCCAGGAGGT
Source organism: Phaeobacter piscinae (assembly GCF_002407245.1). Classification (NCBI taxonomy): domain Bacteria; kingdom Pseudomonadati; phylum Pseudomonadota; class Alphaproteobacteria; order Rhodobacterales; family Roseobacteraceae; genus Phaeobacter; species Phaeobacter piscinae. Next base: position 7,544 of record NZ_CP010684.1, read on the forward strand.
GCTGGATCTGGCGGGCCCGCGCGAAGGGATCGAGGTGATCATCGAGGCCAACATGCCCCAGCTGCAGGTCAATCCCATCGCCTTTGACATGGTGATGCGCAATCTGATCGTGAATGCGCTGCAGCACCACGACCGGGATCGCGGCACCATTATTCTCAGCGCGCAGAGCGACGGTGACGTGGTAACACTGTCGCTGCAGGATGACGGCCCGGGCATCCCGGAAGAGCATCGTGAGCAGATTTTTGCTCCGTTCCACCGGTTGTCTGCCTCGACCGAGGGCAGCGGGCTTGGGCTCGCCTTTGTTAAGAAAACGGTGAAGAGCTGGGGTGGCAATGTGCAGGTCCGGCCGGCACAGCCACGCGGGGCGGTATTCGAGGTGAGTTTTCCGCGCTCTGCGATGCAAAGTGAAACTGTAGACCTGCGGCAAACAGCGGGCTAGGGCGATACGGCACTACGGCGCTCGCCGGCGGGGGCTGCGATCGGCCGGGGATCGCCGATCCTGTGGGCCTGGTGCGTCAGGGGGCGGGCCGGTGCATTGACTCTTCTTCCGGGCGCTCGCTACAGAAAGGACAAAATTGGGACAACACTAAGACAAACACCGCGGCAATTCTGCGGGGTGGGTCTCCCGGTTTGGGGATCGGGATCGCCGGTTACAGTTTCGGCTGTGGCGACGGATCCGGTGCCACCTATCACGCAACATCCCCGGGGCGGAGTTGGATATGACAGAACAGCAGAGCTTCTCGACCGCGCCCGCGCAAGGGTCGGAAGAGCTGACCGTTGCGCTGCATATCGGCGCGCCGTTCACCGATGAGGATCAGCTGGTCTGGTCCCTGCGCAAGGATGCAGGGCGGCTGCTGAAGGAGGGTGTGCTGGTGCGGCGTCCGGGCACCTATCTGAAGGAGCTGACCGATCTGAAAGGGCGTGCTGCAAAGGAAGGTGTGGGCGAACTGGAATGTGAGGCATTTCTCGATGGGGTGCTGCGCGAGGCGGATGTGTCGCGGGTGGTGTTGTCGATGTCGAGCGTTCTAGGCGTACCGGCCTGGATGCTGAACGGCGGGCGCCTGTACAAGAACGCCGGGGCCAATACCGCCGCGCTGCGCGCGGTGTTTCCGCAGACACGCTGTGAGTTTTTCCTGGGCCTGTGCAATCCGGCGACACTGGTGCCCACCGCCTTTGGTGCGCAGTCGCAGAAGGACTGGTACGGGTTTGCCGGGGATACGGATCTGATGGAGCTGCGCTGGTCCGAGGTGGTCGGCGATATCCTGAGCGCCAATCCCGATTGCGGCATCACCGTCTGGTGCAACGAAGAAACCCCGGTGGTGTGGCCGCGGGTGTTGGGGCAGATCACCGGGCAGGGGGCGGGCTACCGCTTTGCCGGTGAGACGGATATTCTGCGGCAGGCGATGACCGAAGAAGGCACCCGGCGGCTGGAGGCCTATCTGACCGCACGCCCGCAGCTGAGCGAGGCACAGCGCGATCAGGTGCGGGAGCTGTTCCTGTCCTATTTTCACTCCGAAGATGCGGTAGAGGAAGAAATCGACCTGCCCGGCTGGTCGCAGGGTTTTGTCGATACGATGACGGATCGCTACTTCGAGGACGTCGAGCTGATCCGCAACATTCCCGGTGTCACGGTGATCGGCTGATCCACCCCCGGCGCCGCTGATCCGCGTGCCGGGAGCAGAGCGCCCTATGTCACTCTCTGGTCAGTCTTCGTGGGCGGAGGTCCGCATGCGGGCCAGATGTTCGTCCCATCCCTTATCCAGCGCCAGCAACAGATCGAAGGCCTCAACCCCCTGCGGCAGCCCGGTGTGGCTAAGCGATAGATTGGTGCCGCCGGGCACCTCTGTCAGGGTCCAGGAGACGGTGCTGGTCTGATCGCCCATTGGCGCGATGGTGAAACTATACTCAAGCCGGGTGTACGGCTCGGCCAGATGCACCTCACCCCACATCAGCCTCTTGCCGCTTTCGGTGCCGAACATTTCATAGGGGCCTTCGACCAGCGGGGTCTTGGGCTTGTGAAACCAGATCGCCAGTTTCTCCGGTTCGGTCAGATAGGCCCAGACCTGGGCCGGGGCGGCCCGCAGATAGATGGATTTGCGCAGGATCGTATCGGTCATTGGATGTCCTTTTCGATTTCGGATTTGAGCGTCGCAAGGCGGTCGTCCCAGAAGGCATCGAAGAAGCCGAACCAGTCGAACACCTGTCGCAGCCCGTCCGTATTGAGGCGATTGAGGCGGGCGCGCCCTTCGGTACGGACCGAGATCAGATTGCCCTCGTCCAGAATGGTGAGATGTTTTTTCACCGCCGCACGGGTCATCTGAAAATTCTCTGCCACCTCGGCGATGGTCAGGCTGTCCTGCGCCAGAAGCCGCAGAATCTGGCGGCGGGTCGGATCGGCGAGAGCGCGAAAGGCCATCTGCTCAGTCAATTGTTCTTGCGGTTGATCGGGCGGCTGTATCGCCGATGGGTGCGGTGGCGCCTGGGCCATAGCGGTCTTTGCTCCCTTTTGTGATACCTAATGGTATCTCTTTATATGAAACCGTTTGGTACTATGTCAAGCGAGTCGGTAGCGGATCTGCGCTGAGATCGCCGATCTGCAGGCGAAAATACCCTGTCCGGCGTCCTGTCCTGCCGGGACGGGCAGGGTTCACGTCCTGTCCGGCCCGGTTGGACGACAGGGGCGCGGGGGTCTGTCACAGCTGTGTCCAAGGTGGCCGATGCGCTGCCCCGATGACCCGCTGTTGTCGCCCACCCCGATATCTGGCCAGAGAGAGACCGCGCCATGCTCAGACCTTCTTTTCATCCCCGTCACCTGACCGCAGCCCTGCGACAGTACCGGCGCACTGTGCCCCTGCTGCCGGTGGTGGTCTGCATCGCGCTGGGGCTTGCCATCGGGGTGTCGCCCGCGACCCCGGCCGGCGCCGGTGCGGATGATATCCAGCCGCGCGACGGTCATTGGCTGGCGCTGATGCAGTTCCGCTCGGTCAGTGGCTGTTCAGCCACCCTGCGGCGCGAGATTGAGGCCGATGCCGAGGATGAGGTGCTGTACTCCAAGCCGCTGACCTTTTCCACGCCGCTGGACCTCAACCATCTTAATGCGGCCTGGGAGGTCGATATCGACTGGACCCGCACCAGCCCCAACCGCTGGGAAGGGGTGATGACAGAGGTTGAGCGCACCCTGTTTGGCAAGGTGACAACGGTGACCGCTCTGAAGACACGGGTGATCTCGGAGGGGCTGATCGATCAGAAGGCGGTGGCCACGATCACTTTCCCGCCGCGCATCGCCCGGCAGATCGGCTCAGCGGAGCCCTGTGTGGTGCACGCCGATATCACCCATCGGCGGCGCTGATCCGCGCCGGGCCGGCTGTCCGTTGTCCGGATGTGTCCGCACGGACAGGGATCTGCGCCCGCGCCTGACGGCTGAGACGATCCCTATCTGGCGCCTGATCTAAAGACGCCGAATACCATGCTTTCATTCGCCCCGACGCTGGCTGCGGAACACACGTAGCGGGGGGCAAATCACAGATACCCAACCAAGACCTGAAAAAGGATACGACAATGAAACTTCAACGCAGCGCCGCTCTCGTGACCGCGTGTTTTCTGGCGGGCGCATCAGGCGCCGCCGCTGAGGGGCTGTTTGCCAACGGGCAGTTCACCCTTGGGCTGGGGGCGTTTGCGGCCTCCGATCAGTATAAAGGCGAAGGCACAGAGGCCGCCGCGCTGCCGTTTGTGTCTTATGACAGTGATCGGTTGCATATCGGCTGGGACGGGGTCGCCTATCATTTCCTGAACAGTGAGGATCTGGAGGTCTCGGTGCGTGTGGGCGCAGGTGAGAAACCGGATTTCCCGGAGAACAAGCCGCTGTTTGCCGGGTTGAAGCGCAGCACCCCGATCGAGGCCGGGTTTGATGTCACCTATCGGTTTGACGGCTTCTATGTGGCTGGTAGCGCGATGGCGGATGTCTCCAATGAGCATGACGGCTATCACGTCGAGGCCAAGTTCGGGACCGAGTTCCAGATGGGCCAGCTGGGGGTCGATATCGGCGCCGGGGCGCGGATGCGGGACGGCAAGCTGAACAACTTCCTCTACGGGGTGTCGGCGAGCGAGGCAAACGCGCAGCGCGCCGCCTATGATGTCGGCTCCACCACTGAACCCTTTGTCGATATGACCGTGATCTATCCAATCAGCGACACAGTCTCGGTGCTGGGTACGGTGGATTATCAGCTGGTCGACAAGAAGGTTCACGACAGCCCGCTGACCAACAACAAGGATCGCTATTCGGTTGGGCTTGGCCTGATCTACAGCTTCTGATCCATGGCCACCCCGCTTCATGCGAACCAGCAGGGTAGGGCAGAGGAGGCGCGGCGTGACACCGCGTCTCCGGCAGGCTCTGCTGCCGCTGTGCCACCGGTATCTGCCGTGAACGAGACGTCCCCAACGTCGCAGGCTGCTGCTGAGACGCCCGCCCCGACTGTACCCCCAGCGGCGCCGGACCCTCAGGTGATCCGGCCTGCAACGGCATCTGTGGCACAGCCCGCCCCAGCCCCGCTGCCCCCCGGCTGCGCGGGCGGGGCGGATCCTGCGGGGTTGGAATTTGTCAGCGACCCGGAGGCCAAATGGCCGCCGCGTCTGGCGGCGCTGATTTGCGCCGGGCTGGTGATCTGGATGGCGGCGGGTCTGGTTTGGCCCGCCGCCCCTGTGGCAGGCGGCGGTGAGGCGAAAACTCCTACAATAGAGCCTGTTTCGGTTGCGGTGCGCCTGTCACAGGCCGCCCCGGTGACGCGGATGCTGCGGGCCGAAGGGGTCAGCAAACCCGACCGGGACGCGACCTTGAGGGTGGAGATGTCCGGCCACGTGGCCCGCGTTGCGGTGACCAAAGGCGCGCGGGTAGAGGCGGGGCAGCTCCTGGCCAGCTTGCAGCCTGCGCAGCGCACAGCGTCGCTGGCGCGGGCGGAGGCGTCGGTGCTGCGGGCCGAGCGGGATCATACCCGCGCCGCGGCGCTGCATCAGCGCGGGTCCAGCACGGAACAGCGGCTGAGCGAGGCGCGCGAGGCGCTGGCCGTGGCCAAGGCGGATCTGGCCGCCGCCCGTCAGAGCCTTGCAGAGACGCGCATCACCGCGCCCTTTGCCGGTCATCTGGAGGCGTTCGACCTCACCCCCGGTGCCTATGTGCAGGAGGGGGCGGCAGTGGCGCGGGTGGTGGCGCTGGATCCGCTAAGGGTGAGTTTTCAGGTGCCGCAACACCAGCGGGGATCCTTGCGTGCGGGGGCCGTGGCGCAGGTGCGGTTTTTGAACGGGAACAGCGCCGAGGGGCGTCTGAGTTTCTTGGGGCAAAGCGCGCAGGCCGACACCCGCAGCTTCGCCGCTGAGGTGGTGCTGAACAATCCGTCCCCACCCAATGCGCCCCCAATCCCGGCGGGGATCAGCGCCCGGATTGCGGTGCCGCTGGACGTTGTGCAGGCGCATTTTCTGTCTCCGGCGCTGCTCTCGCTGGATATGGCCGGGGTGCTGGGCATCAAGAGCGTGGATGACGCGGATCGCGTGGTCTTTACCCCGGTGGAGATCGTCCAGTCCGAGCGGGATGGCGTCTGGGTCAGCGGGCTGCCGGATCAGCTGCGGCTGATCACGGTGGGGCAGGGGTTTGTCACGGCGGGCGAGGTGGTGCGGCCCCGAGAGGCGGCGGCCACCACGGGACAGGCTGCAAGCGCGGAGGCGCGGCGATGAGGGGGTGTCTCGCGGTGATATTTGCCCGCAGCCGGGCGGTGATCCTGATCTTTGCGGCGCTGCTGTGCGGTGGCGCCTATGCCTACGTCAGTATTCCGAAGGAAAGCAATCCGGATATTCCGATCCCCTTTGTCTATGTCAGCACCAGCCTGTCGGGCATCTCGCCGGAGGACAGCGAGCGGCTGCTGGTGAAGCCGCTGGAAACCGGGCTGAGCGGGCTGGCGGATCTGAAGGAGATGAAGGGCCATGCCTATGAGGGCTATGCCAGCGTGACGCTGGAATTTGAGGCGGGCGCCGATGTGGCCGAGGCGCTGGACCGGGTGCGCGTGGCGGTGGATCAGGCCCGTCCCGACCTGCCGGAGGCCGCGACCGAGCCGGTGGTGGTGGAGATCAACACGGCGCTGTTTCCGGTGCTGACCACGGTGCTGTCCGGTCCGGTACCGGAGCGCAGCCTCAACCGCATGGCGCGGGAGCTGGAAACCCGGCTGGAGGCGCTGACCGGCGTGCTGGAGGTTGATATCGGTGGCGGGCGGTCGGATCTGCTGGAGGTGCTGATCGATCCCGTTGCCTTTGCCACCTATGGGCTGTCGTTTGAGGCGCTGGTGGGTCAGATCAACCGCAACAATGCGATGATTGCTGCCGGGGCCATCGACGGGGCCGCCGGGCGCTTTGTGCTGAAGGTGCCCGGGTTGGTCGATGGGGCGGCAGATCTGATGCAGATGCCGGTGAAGGTGGAGGGCGGCGCGGTGGTGACGCTTGGCGATATCGCGGTGGTGCGGCGCCGGTTTGAGGATCCCCGCAGCTTTGCCCGGATCAACGGCCAGCCGGCGCTGACGCTGGATATCACCAAACGCAGCGGCGCCAATATCATCGAGACCGTGGCGGCGGCAAAGGCGGTGATTGCCACCGCGCAGCAGGACTGGCCGCAGAGCGTCCAGATCGATTATCTGCTGGATGAGAGCCGCGAGGTGGAGACCATGCTGGGCGATCTGGAGGCCAATGTGGTGGCGGCCATCGTGCTGGTGATGCTGGTGGTGATCTATGCGTTGGGGTTACGGCCGGCGCTGCTGGTCGGGCTGTCGATCCCCGGCGCGTTTCTGGCCGGTGTGGCGCTGCTTTGGGCGATGGGGATCACCATGAACATCGTGGTGCTGTTTTCGCTGATCCTGGTGGTCGGAATGCTGGTGGATGGCGCCATTGTCACCACGGAGCTGGCCGACCGCTACCTGCAGGAGGGCCGGACAGCGGCCGAGGCCTACCGCGCGGCGGCGGGGCGTATGGCGGGGCCGCTGCTGTCCTCCACCGCAACCACGCTCAGCGTGTTTGTGCCGCTGCTGTTCTGGACCGGCACCACTGGTGAGTTCATGAAATTCCTGCCAATCACCGTGATCGTGACGCTGGCCGCATCGCTGTTGATGGCGCTGGTGTTCATTCCGGTGCTGGGCGGGGTGATCGCGCGTCGGTCCCCGCAAACTGCGGCGGCTAAACAGGCGCTCCATGCGGCGGAACATGGCGATCCGCGTCTGGGGCGCGGGATGGCGGGGTTCTATGCGCGGATGTTGCAGCGGGCGCTGCTGTTTCCCGGCACCACTGTTCTGTTGAGTCTTGCGCTGTTGTTGGGGACGTTTGGGCTTTATGGGAAATACGGGGCGGGACTGACGTTTTTCCCTGAAATAGAGCCTGAATTTATGCAGGTGCAGCTGCGCGCGCGGGACAATTTTTCAATCCATGAGCGTGATGCGCTGGTGCGCGTGGTGGAGGATCAGCTGTTGCAGACCGAGGGCATCACCAGCGTCTACGCGGTGGCCTCGCTTGGCGGGGGCGATGATCTGGACCTGATCGGCACCATCCAGCTGGAGCTGGACCCCTGGGACCAGCGCCCGCCCGCCGCTGAAATTGGCGCGGGGATCCGCGCCGAGGTGGCAGATCTGCCGGGGGTCGAGGTGCGGGTGGAGACCGAGGACGACGGGCCAAGCGGTGACAAGCCGCTGGATCTGCACATCACTGCCCGTGACCCCTCCGTGGCGGAGGCTGCGGTGGCACAGATCCGCGAGATCATGACCGGGATCGGTGGTTTCACCGATGTGGCCGACAGCCGGGCGCTGCCGGGGGTGGAATGGCGGATCGAGATCGACCGCGCCGAGGCCGCGCGCTATGGCGCCGACCTCAATCTTCTGGGCCAGACGGTGCAATTGCTGACCCATGGCGTAATGGTGACCAGTTTTCGTCCCGATGATGTGGCGGAGTCGGTGGATGTGCGGGTGCGGTTCCCGGCGGCAGAGCGCAGTTTCGACGGGCTGCGGGCCCTGCGGGTGCCGACCGCGTCCGGGCTGGTGCCAATTGCCAACTTCACCCGCTTTGCACCGGTGCCGCGCTCCGGCTCGATCGAGCGGCGGGATCAGTCGCGGGTGCTGACGCTTTCGGCCAATGTGGCGCCGGGGCTGCTGGCGGATGCGCAGATTGAACGGCTGCGCCAGGCGATGGCGGTGGCGGATCTGCCCGACGGGGCCAGCTGGCGGTTCAAGGGCGAGGCAGAGGAACAGGATGCCGCGATGCGGTTTCTCATCCTTGCGTTTGTGACGGCGGTTGTGCTGATGGCGGTGATCCTGATTGCGCAGTTCAACAGCTTCTATCAGGCGGCAGTGGTGATGTCGGCGATCATCTTCTCCATCGCGGGGGTGCTGTTGGGGCTGCTGGTGGCGGGGCGGCCGTTTGGCGTGGTGATGGGGGGCATCGGGGTGATTGCGCTGGCGGGCATCGTGGTGAACACCAATATCGTTTTGATCGACACCTATAATGCACAGCGCCGCGCCGGGCAGTCCCCTTGTGAGGCGGCGCTGCGGGCGGGGGCGCTGCGGCTCAGGCCGGTGGTGCTGACCTCGCTGACAACGGTGCTGGGGCTGATGCCGATGGTGCTGGGGATGAAGCTGGATCTGCTGACCGGCAGCATGGTGTTTGGCGCGCCCTCCAGCCAGTGGTGGACCGAACTGTCGACGACCATTGCGGGCGGGCTGGTGGCGGCGACGCTGCTGACGCTGCTGGTCACCCCGGCGATGCTGGTGCTGGGCGCGCGCGGTCAGCAACGGCGGGCACGTCGTCGTGCGGCACGGCGGGGACTTGGTGCTGAGGCCACGGCATGAACGGGCCTGTCTGCACCGCACCACCGGCGGGGCGGGGCGGTGATGGTACCGCCCCGGCGCGCGCCATCACCGCCCCGGATCTGCGGCGGCGCGGCTGGCCCTGAGGGCAGAGGGGGTGGTGTTCATCTCGCGTTTGAAGGCGTTGTAGAAAGACGAGCGGGAATTGAAGCCGACATCATGCGCAATCACCAGAATGGTTTCATCGGTGTCATGCAGCTGCGTCACCGCGTCCTGAATGCGCCATTTGTTGACGTAGTCGAAGAAATTCGACTGCAGCGTCATATTCAGCGTCTGCGACACGTAGTTCGAGGTCACGCTGATATGTTTGGCCAGATCCCAGAGCGACAGGTTGGGATCACGGTAGAGCATATCCTTGGTCATGGCGCGTTCGATCTTGGTGGCGATGCGGGCCGCGTGATCATCGGTGAGGGCGGAGCGCTCGTATTTTGCGGCGGCCAGCTCCCGGTCGGTGGTGGGCGGCGTGTCGCCACCGGGTTTGGGCATCAGACCTGGCTGTTGCCGCACCCCCCAGATGCCGATCACCCAGGTGATGGCAAGGCTGGTCAGCCCATTGGTCAGGTCGGAGGCGTCGCTGAACAGCTGGAACATCTCAATTTCGAAGAGGTCGGCGAGGATCTCGGCGATGCTGATCAGAAGATAGGCGCCGACGGTGGTGGTGATCCACCAGACCCAGGTCAGCTCGCGATCCTCGGTGGTGGCAAACAGATCCTTCAGCCGTGCGCGATATCGCGACAGCATTTTCATGATCAATATCAGATAGAGCGTCACCTGAATGTAGAACAATATCTCGACCAGTTGGAAGTAGATCAGGATCGCCTGGATGTATTGGCTGAGGTCGGCGAACTCCAGATCGTTCTGGGCGAACAGGGATTTCGGAATGGTCCAGAACAGCACCACCATGCTGATCGCCAGTAGGATGGGCACCGCATGCCAGAGTCTTTGGCGGATCGGCGGGCCGTCATCCTCCGATGTGAGGGCGCGGACATAAAGCCACAGCAACAGCGGCTGAGCAAAGACAGCGGGCACATGCAGGCTGTTGAACCGAGAAATCAGATAATCATAGGCCTCATCGGCGACCACCAAATCCACGATGACAAGTATTTCGCTGACCGATTGGGTCACGAAGAACAGCGCCAGCGGTACATAGACGCGCTGGTGGCGTTGGTGCAGCAGCAGTTGATTGGTGCAGAACAGCGCCATGCCAAGGTGAAACGCCGACAAGGCCAGCAGATATTTATCGTCGACCATCGCGCGCCCGATCCTCAAAATCCCTCTCAGGGCTTTAGCAGTGGGCGGCGGCAAGGGACAGATCTGCGGGCGGTATCCCTGTCCTTGCCAGCAGGGAAGAACGCCGGACAGGGGCGAAGATGGGTCTTGGCGGCGGGCTAGAGCGGGGCGTCGTGGTCCGGGGTACGCTCTGCCGCAGCGAGCACGCGGATCGCCTCGACCCGGTTGCGGACGTTCAGTTTGCGGTAGATGGAATTGGCGTATTCCGACACGGTATGCGGTGAAATCTTGCAGACCGCCGCGCATTCCTTGGAGGTGAGGCCCTGGCTGAACAGATATAGCACCTCCCGTTCTCGCGGGCTGAGCCGGGTTAGGGCGGCCGGGGGCGGCGCGATCAAGGATCGGTCAAATCCGGCGGCCTCCGCATCCGGTTCGGCTGGATGAGGGGTGGGGGTGCTCTGGCGCAGCTCCTCCATGCGGCGGTGAATGATCAGACAGAGAAACCGCAGGCTGTCAGTCTTGCCCGCCACATGCGCGATGAAGCTGTCGCGGGTCTGCGCGGTGCCAAGGTTGAAACCTCCAAACCGATCTGACCCCTGCAGCCGCACCGGGATGGCGATGCCGGCGCGAAACCCGGTCTTGACCGAGGCCTCTTGGATGAAGGCCCGTTCCTCGGCCCCCAGATAGGGATGGTCGGAGAGGAATTCCGTGCCGGTGAACTGCGGTTCATAGCTGTTGCAGCAGTGATCCAGAAACGGATCCTGATGGCTGGGCAGCTGCTCATAGATCTGCGGCAGGTTGGTGTGGATATGGGGATGGCTGCGATCGCCCTCCACGGTGAGGTAGATGGCATAGTCAAAGCCCATGGTGGCAAAGATCCGCAAGGCCTGCGCCCACAGCGTATCGGTGCTGTTGCAGCGTTCCAGACTGTCGATGTCGGTCCAATCCACAGAGATACCCCCTAATGTTAAGGGATAACACCTGCCCCGCGCCATTGCTAGCTTGGCCAAGGTGTTGCGTGCACCTCGCGCCGATTCTCGGACTGCTTCGGCTGAGGGCGCACGCGGTTCTGGTGACCTGCTGTGAGTGGCGGGGCATCCTTTTGTTTTTGTTAGACCGTGCTTTTGGTGTGAGGCCGGTGCGCGGCGGGGCAAAGACAGCAAAGCCTGATGGGCCTGTCCAGACGTCGCATTTCCGCATGGCGTATGGTCGGGGGAGGCGCAGGGGAGGGGCGAATTTAGCGGCCTTCACCACTGCCAGGGCCGTGGCATCGCTCGCCGGGGGGCAGGCCACGGCCAATTGGCGGCAGTTTTCCAGTGTTGGCAGTCTCTCCGCGTGACCCCTTCCTCGCTACGGTGACTTGATTAGAGAGCGTATTCAGATCATATTGATGTTAATATTGATTTGAATAAGGGCGCCAATCTCCTCATGTCACAGATCTGGCAAACGTCGTCCTGGCCGCGATTTGGCTATGACCACGCACGTATTGAACCGGAACTGGCCCGCGCCGCCGAGGCGGTGGGCGAGGTGACGGGGCTTGTGCATGGGCTTGCGCCGCAGGAACAAGAGGATCTGCTGTTGCGCCAGATCGTGCAGGAGGCGATGGCCTCCTTCGGGATCGAAGGGGTGGCGCTGGATGCCAGCGAGATCGAGGCCTCGGTTGTGGCCTCGCTGCGCCATCGCGACCGGGCGGCGATCTCGCGGCGCACGGATGCGGTGGCTGAACTGATGCTGACGGCGCGCAAGGCCGATCAGCCGCTGGACAGCGCCCGGATCCTGACCTGGCACCGTCTGTTGTTCACCGGCATGGAGGTGGAGGATCTGGGCCGCTGGCGGCGGTTCGAAATGGAGATCGTGCGGTCCGCCACGGCGGGGCCGGGTGACGTTCTCTATAAGGCACCACCGCCGGAGCGGCTGGAGGCAGAGATGGCGCAGTTCCTTGATTGGCTGAATGCCGATCAGGGGGTGCCGGTGGCGGTGAAGGCGGCGCTGGCGCATCTGTGGTTTGAATCCATTCACCCGCTGTCAGATGGCAATGGCCGTATTGGGCGCGCCCTGATCGAACATGTGTTTGCCCGCAACCGCGCATTGCCGTTTTCGCTGTCGCGACAGGTGGAGCGGGACAAGAAGGCCTATTATGAGGCGTTGCAGGCCGGGCGCAGGGAGCGGGCCGGGGGCAATCCGGACACTGGCGCGGCTGAAATCGACGCCACCGAATTTGTGCTGTGGTTTCTGCGCACGCTGACGCGGGCCGCGGCCTCAGCACGGCAGGAGGCGGCGTTCATCCTGCGCCGCAATCAGTTCTTTCTGCGTTTTGCACCGGTGCTGAACGAACGTCAGGCTCATGCGCTGCGCCTGCTGTTTGAGCAGGGGCCGGAGCGGCTGGCGGTCGGCCTAAGCGCCAAATCCTATCGCAAGATCACCAAGACCTCTCCGGCCACCGCCACCCGCGATCTGCGCGCGCTGGAAGCGGCGGGTGTGGTGACCCGGATGGAGGCCGGCGGGCGCTCCACCGCGTATGCGGTTCAGTTCTGATCTGTGGTCAGGTTTATATGTCTGACCTATGGTCAGGCAGGGGCAACAGCAGAGGCCCAGGCCATCGCCTCAAAATCTTCGCGAAAGGCGAAGCGCTTCAGGTGGTTGTCGATGATCTGACGGGCATGATCCAGCTCTTCGGCAGTGGGGGCGGTGACCACGGCGCGGAGCTGTTGATCCTCGGCGGTCAGGGTCGCAGGCCCCATGCCCAGAGCCACGGTGCCTGTGGTCTCGTGATGGGTGACGGCCACCTTATGGGCGAAATGTTTGCACAGCTGTTGCAGGTATTTGGAGGCATTGGGCGTGTCGAAATGGCCGCTATCCGTGAGCATCTGGCATAATCCTTAGTTTTTCTATCAGATTTGAAAGATAAGGTTTCGCCCACGCGGTGCAAGCCAATTTTCAGAAGGGCATGCGCGGTGCCGGGGACAGGCCAGCATCATCTACAGGATGTGTTCTTGCCGACGCGGGCGCGCCCATAGAAAAAGCGCGCCCGCAGGTTATAGAGCGCAGGCGATCAGGCCGCTGCCTCAGAAGGAGACATTGGCCACCAGCGAGACGGAACGGCCCGGCTCTTTCAGCGTGGCAAAGCCGGGGTAGTCGCCGCCATAGGTGGCGCGGTCGGCGTATTGACGGTCAAATACGTTGTTGATCTCGGCGCGGATCGTCACGTTGTCGTAGGCCGCCGGGCGGTATTCGGCAAACAGGTTCAGCACCTCGTAGCCTTCCAGCTTGGTTGTGGCGTCAGCCTCATTCAGCTGCTGGTCGTAGTCGAAGGCCGCATCAATATGGCCACCAACAACCAGGTCCCATTGTGGCAGTTCCTGCTGCACCTCAAGCGCCAGCACCTGCCCGATCGGGGCGCCGGAATCCAGCACGTAATAGCTGGAGGTGGCGGCGCCGTTGACGCGGGTTTCGCTGTCGGTGAAGGTCAGCCGCGCAAAGCCGCTGTCCCAGCCATAGGTGGCACCCAGATTGTAGCCCCGGCTTTCAAAATCATAGCTGGTCACTGTCGGGCCTGCGACATCGCGGGTGTCGTCGATCTTGGTCTGGAACACTTCGCCGCCGAGGGTCCAATTGCCGCTTTGCCAGTCGGCACCGACCACCACATTGCTGGCACGGCGCGGTTTCAGGGCGGAGTAATCCCAGTCGCGGTAGAACAGGAAGTTATCCTCAATCCCGATGCCGCCAAAGACGTTGGAATAGCCGGCCCGCAGCGACAGTGCATCATTGACGTCATAGACGATGGAGAGATTGCCGCTCAGCCCGGAGCTGTCCTGCTCATAGGGGCGGCCGCTCTGGCCAAAATCCTGACCGGTGAAGGCGTTCCAGTCATAACGCAGACCGGCGGAGACCTTCAGCCGGTCACTGGGTTCCAGGCGGGCTTGTGCAAAGACGCCGATGGTCTGGCTGGTCTCGGAGGGGCGGTTGGCGCCCCAATAGTCGCCACTGGCGGAGCTTTTCTGGTCCTGAAAATCGATCCCGGCCGTGATGGTGTCGCTTTCCGACAGGTGGAAACGGTTTTGGAAAGTCGCGGAATAGGTCCGGGTCACACCCACGCTGGTCTCGGCGGTGCCAATGCTGCCGATCTCAGTCTCGGAAAAGCCGATGGTCGCGGAGGGATCCCAGTTGCCGCCGCCGTTCACAGTCTCATAGCGCAGCGAATAGACGGTGCGTTTGGTGTCATAGACGGTGTCCAGCGGGTTGAAGGAGGCGGTGCCGAAATTGGCGCGGCGGTTGCGCAGGGCGGTGTCCTGCATCTGCTGGCCGGAGAATTCAAACCGGTGCCCGGTGTCGGTCTCATAGGCCAGTTTCAGCAGGCCGGCCGTCAGGTCGCTGCGGGTGCCGTTTACGATGTTGCCGGCACCGTCGGTGTAATCGTCACCGGTCATGCGCTTGCCATAAAGCAGGATTTCGAACCCGTTGGACTGCCCCGCCAGCGTCAGCGAGGTGCCGAAGGTATCGCCATTTTCGCCGTAGCTGAGGCGTGTTTTGCCGCCAATGGCCTGGCCTTCGGTTAGGATATCCTCGGTATCGATGGTTTCCATGACCACCCGGCCAGCCAGCGCGCCGGGGCCTGCATCGGCGGGGGCCACACCGGGATCAACCCGCACGGATTTCATCAGGCCGGGGTCAAAGGCATTGGCGCTGGCGTGGTGGAACACGCGGTTGTTCTGGCTGACGCCGTCCACCTGAACCGCCAGCTTCAGCATGTCGATCCCGTTGACATAGATTTTCTGTGCCACGGGAATGGCGCCGCCGACCGACACGGAGGCGATGCCCGCAAATAGATCCTTGAGATCGCCCATCGCGGCGCGCTCGATTTCGGCATCCGCGACATAGACGGCGGTGGCGCGGTCTGCGGCATCGCCATCGGCATCGCGCTGCTTCACGATGATCGGATCCAGCGACAGGACGCCGTCGTCCTCTGCGTGGCCTTTGGTTGCGGAAAACACCGTCAGGGCCGTGCTGCACAGCAGGCCGGTCAGGAGGATGGATGATTTTTGTGCTGTGGTATGTGCCATGGTAACCCGCGTGATAAACTGGTGTTAGCTGGGGGAACCTGGCTGCGCCCGCTTTGGGGCTGTCGGTCTCATAGTGAGCAATGCGGCCCCGTGCAAGCAGGGCGATAATATAATCTTTCGGCGTGTGCCCGGACGCCGCGTCACCTGCCATGCGCGCCGGGGTGCGGGCGGGAATGGTCTCTGGACTTTTGCCGTCACCCGGCCTAACAAGCGGGCGATTTTGAGCCAGCCTGATTGCCAGCCGTTATCCATATGACGGGATTGAACAGATGGCAAAATGGACGCGATTGCAGCTGGCGGCTGCGCTGATGCTTGGACTGGCCGGTCCGGCCATGGCAGATCAGACCACAACAGAGACCGACCGCGCCACCGTGCCTGTCATGACGGCGTTGGGCCGACGGGAGCTGCCTGCGCAGCCGCAGAAAATCGTGGTGCTGGACATCGCCGCCGTCGACACGCTGGCAGCGCTGGAGGTGCCCATCGCGGGGCTGCCGTCGCGGCTTTATGTGGATTATCTGGACAAGCAGCAGGCCGAGGCGGCGCCGATGGGGACGCTGTTTGAACCGGATTTCGAGGCAATTGCAGGACTGGCTCCGGATCTGATCGTGGCGGGTGGGCGCTCCTCCCGTCAGGTTGAGGCGCTGTCGGAGATCGCGCCCACCATTGATATGACCATCTGGGGCGCCAGCCACGTCGATCTGGCATTGTCGCGGTTGCGCAGCTATGGCGCGCTGATGGGGCGCGGGGAGGCAGCGACAGCCCTTGAGACCGCTTTTCTGGCCAAGCTGGAGGCGACGCGGGCTGCCGTAGACGGGCGCGGACGGGCGCTGATCGTGATGACCAACGGGCCGAAGGTGACCACCTATGGCGCGCAGTCCCGCTTTGGCTGGCTGCATGACGCGCTCAACCTGCCGGAGGCGGTGATCGAGCAGCCGGAGGCACCCTCTGGTGACGCAGCCGAAGCCGCAACCCATGGTGAGGCGATTTCGTTTGAATATATCGCGCAGGCCAACCCCGACTGGCTGATTGTCATCGACCGGGCCAGCGCCATCGGTCAGGACAATCAGGCCGCCGCGGCCACGTTGGACAATGCGCTGGTGACCGGAACCGAGGCCTGGAAAAAAGGGCAGGTCATCTATCTCGACTCCGCTGCGATCTACATTGCGGGCGGTGGCATCCAGGCGATGACCGCCACGCTAGAGCAGATCCGTGCAGGCTTTGCGCCCGGTGGCTGAGGCCACGGGATCAATAAGCGGACTGGGCAGGCCGGGCAGATCCGCACGCGGTGCGATCTGCCTGTGCCTGTTTGTTCTGATGCTGCTGGCAGGGCTAAGCTGCGTGATCGGGGTCAATCAGACCTCACCGCTGGCGCTGTTGCAGGACCCAGAGGCGGCGCAGCTGCTGCTGATCAGCCGCATCCCGCGCACGCTGGCGGTGATCCTGACCGGCGCCACGATGGCGGTTGCCGGGGTGATTATGCAGCTGTTGGTGCGCAACCGCTTTGTCGAACCGGGCACCACCGGCACCAATGAGGCGGCCATGCTGGGGCTGCTGGGGGCAACCCTGCTGGCGCCGGCGCTGCCGATCTTTACCAAGATGTTATGTGCGGCGGTGGCGGCTTTGCTGGGCACGCTGGTGTTTCTGGCCCTGGCCCGGCGCATTCCTCCGCAGCAACCGCTGCTGGTGCCACTGGTGGGGTTGGTCTATGGCGGCATTCTGGCCGCCGCTGCCGGGTTCATCGCGTTTCAGGCCGACCTGCTGCAATATCTTGCGATCTGGATGAGCGGCGAATTCTCCGGCGTGCTGTCTGGGCGGTATGAGTTGTTGTGGCTGGCCGGGCTGCTGGCGGGGCTGGCCTATCTGGTGGCGGATCAATTTACCATTGCCGGGCTGGGCGAGATGGCCAGCCGGGGGCTTGGCCTGCGTTACGGGCAGGTGCTTGGCTTTGGCGTGGTGGTGGTGTCGCTGGTGTCGGCATTGGTGATCGTGACCGTTGGGGTGCTGCCCTTTGTCGGGCTGGTGGTGCCCAATCTGGTGTCACGGATCATGGGGGACAATCTGCGTGACAGCCTGCCGGTGGTGGCGGCGACAGGGGCCGGGCTGCTGCTGATCTGCGACATGCTGGGCCGACTGCTGCGCGCCCCTTACGAGATCCCGGCTGGCACGGTTTTCGGACTGTTTGGGGCGGCGCTGTTTCTGGTGATGTTGCTGCGACGGCCCGCCCATGGCTGAGGCAGCTCTGTGGCGCATGAGAGGGCGGCGGCGGGCGCCGCTGGACCGCCGGTTGCTGGTGCTGGCGGGGCTGCTGATTGGGGCGGCTGCCAGTTTCATCAGCTGGGGGTTGCCGTGGTCCGACGGGGCGCCGTCAGCCTATATCCTGCAGCTGCGCGCAACAAAGCTGGCCGGGCTGATCTGCGTTGGTACGGCCATTGGCCTTGCGACGGTGCTGTTTCAAACGCTGAGCAACAACCGGATTCTGACGCCCTCGATCATGGGATTTGATGCGCTGTTTCTGCTGATGCAGTCGGTCCTAGTGATGATGTTCGGGCTGGCGTCGATGGCGCAGCTCTCGGGGTTTGCCGGGTTTCTGCTGAATGCCGGCGTGATGATGGTGGCGGCGCTGGTGTTGTTCACCGGCCTGTTGCGGCGCACCCGTGGTGACATCCAGTTGATGATCCTCGTGGGTGTGGTGATCGCGGTCCTGCTGCGCACTCTGGCGGTGTTTCTGCAACGGCTGATGGATCCCTCGGCCTTTGCGGTGGTGCAGACGCGGATGTTTGCGCAGTTCGGCAGCATCGACCGTGGCGCGCTGCTGGCCGCTGCGGGGGTGACCCTGTTGGCGACGCTCTGGCTGCTGCGGCGTGCGGCGCTACTGGATGTGGCCGCATTGGGACGCGATCAGGCCCGCAGTCTGGGGGTCAGATACGACCGGCTGCAAATGCAGCTGCTGTGCATTATTGCTGCGCTGGTCTCGGTCTCGACAGCGCTGGTGGGGCCGATTGCCTTTCTCGGGTTGCTGGTCACCAGCCTCGCCCACAGCCTGATGCAAAGCCATCGGCACGCATTGCTGCTGCCCGCCTCGGCGCTGATTGCCGCGATTGTTCTGGTCGCCGGGCAAACCCTGTTTGAGCGGCTGTTGCAGCTGCAGTCCAGCCTTGCGATCGTGATTGAATTCTGCGGTGGCCTGCTGTTCATCCTGCTGCTGATGAGAGGAAAACTGAGATGATCGATGTGACGGGCCTGTCGTTCACACTGGCAGACAAACCGATTTTGGACACGGTGGATGCCTGCCTGCCCGCAGGTCAGATCACCGCGCTGATCGGTCCGAACGGGGCCGGGAAATCGACGCTGCTGAAGCTGATTGCGCAGCAGTTGACGGCCAGCTGGGGGCGGGTCTGCCTGTCGGGATGTGATCTGCGCAGTATCAAGCCGGAGGAGCTGGCGCGCCGAATGGCGGTGGTCGGTCAGCAGCTGGACGTCGCGAGCCGGGTGCGGGTGCGCGATCTTGTGGGTTTCGGGCGCTGGCCGCACAGCCGGGGGCGACTGGGGGCGGAGGATCAGGCCGCCATTGCCGATGCGCTGGCGCTGTTTGAACTGGAGGATCTGCGCGACCGGTTCCTGGATGAGCTGTCCGGCGGTCAGCGGCAACGGGCCTTCATCGCGATGGCCTATGCGCAGGACACCGATTGGCTCTTGCTGGATGAGCCGCTTAACAATCTCGATCTCAACCACGCGCGCAACCTGATGGCGCAGCTGCGGCATCTCGCGGATACCCGCGGCAAGAGCATCGTGATTGTGCTGCATGATCTCAACTATGCGATCAGCTGGGCCGATCATGTTGTGGCCCTCGCCGGGGGCCGCGTCGCCTTTGCCGGACCGATGGCGGAGGTGGCGACAAGCGAAAGCCTCAGCGCGCTTTATCAGACGCCGGTTGCCCTGCGTGAGGTCGAAGGCCGCCCCATTGCCTGCTATCACGGCTGACGCCGCCGACTTGCCCAAGGCTTCTGCGCGGGATTGACTGCACCGGGGCCGGTGCGGATAGATCCGGGGCAGGACCTTATTGTGATGGCGCGCCCGGATGAGACGTATTTACGAACCCCTTGCCTATACCGACCGGCCTATCAGCGCGCGGTATTGGGACCGTTTCCTACCGGATCCGGCGCCACGCTATGCGCCGCTGCGGGACGAGGTCACGGCAGAGTTTGCGGTGATTGGCGGCGGTTACACCGGGTTGTCGGCGGCGCTGACACTGGCGGAGGCCGGCGCCGATGTGGTGCTTCTGGACGCGCAGCGCCCGGGCTGGGGAGCGTCGGGGCGCAATGGCGGGCTGGTGTCGGTTGGCAGCGCGAAACTGGCGGATGACGCGATCCTGCGCCGCTACGGACAGGCGGATGCGGAGCAGTTTTTCGCAGCGGAGCGGGCCGCCGTTGATCTGGTGGAGCGCTATGTCGAGCGGCTGGCGCTGGAGGTGGACCGCCATTCACGCGGCTATACCTTCGTCGCCCACCGCCCCGATCGTCTGACGGAGCTGCATGACTATGGGCAGGAGTACACCCGCCGCTATGGGCTGCCGTATGAGTTTATCCCGCAGGAGGAGATGGCCGCCCATGGGCTGAACAGCCCGGAGTTTCACGGCGCGGTCAACCTGCCGGTGGGATTTGCGCTGAACCCGATGAAATTCGTGCTGGGCCTGACCCGTGCGGTGGAGGCCGCCGGGGTGCGGATGTTCTCCGACACGCCGGTGCAGGCGATCACCCCGGCGGCGGGCGGGTATCTGTTGCAGGGGCCGACGGGGCAGGTCCGCGCCCGGCATCTGCTGGTTGCCACCAATGGCTATTCTTCGGATGACCTGCCCGGGGCGCTGGCGGGGCGTTATCTGCCGGTGCAGTCCAATATCATGGTGACCCGCCCGTTGAGCGAGGCGGAGATTGCTGATCAGGGCTGGTGGAGCGAACAGATGGTCTGTGACAGCCGCACCCTGCTGCATTATCTGCGCCTGTTGCCGGATCGTCGCCTGTTGCTGGGGCTGCGCGGCTCGGTTCGGGTGAGTGAGGCGAATATCGCCGCCACCGAGGCGAAGGCGAGGGGCGATTTTGACCGCATGTTCCCGGCCTGGCGCGCGGTCGAGACAGAGCATTTCTGGTCCGGCCTCATCTGCATGACCCGCAATCTGGTGCCCTTTGCCGGGGCGATACCGGGGATGGACAATGCCTTTGCGGCGCTTGGGTATCATGGCAGCGGCGTCTGTATGGCGCCTTATGCCGGGGCGCTGATTGCCGATCAGGCGCTGGGGCGCCACCAGCGACCGCACCCGGATCTGATGCAGCGCCCCCTGCGCCGGTTTGAGCTGGGCCGCTGGCGGCGGTTGTCGCTGCCGCTTGCCTTTGGCTGGTATCATATCAAGGATCGGATCTGATCCGACGCGGGGCCGCGCGCGGGGGTATCCCAGACGCGGCCCCTGTGCTGGCTCGCTTATTCGCCTGCGTCCATCACCTGTTTGATGCCGACCTCGCCGCAGTCTCCCTCAATATTTGGACCGGCAGCCCGCCGGTGAGCAGCAGAATACCGTCTTCCACCTTGCCAAGCTGGCTATAGCCGTCGGCGTCTGGCGCCTGGTTCAGGACCGAGGTCGGAATCTTCAGGCTGGCAGAGGTATAGGCCTTGTGGAAACGGGGGTGGATCGTATTGGCACCGGTGCCGTCGCCGCGCTGGAAATAGACCAGACACCCTGATCGTCTACAACAGAGACGGAGACCACAGGCTCAGCTTTGACGCATTTGGCGACCGCGGCTTTCGCGCCGGCTTCTGCCACGGCAGCGGTCAGAACCGGGCGGTGAGGTGGACCACCCCCGGCTTGCGCCCGTCCGTTCACATCACCCGGCTGTCCGCCTGCGCGGTTTCGGCGTGACGAAACCGGCGCGGGCGCATGGTTTCCGGGGCCACGCCGCGAAAGGC
Source organism: Phaeobacter piscinae (assembly GCF_002407245.1). Lineage (NCBI taxonomy): Bacteria > Pseudomonadati > Pseudomonadota > Alphaproteobacteria > Rhodobacterales > Roseobacteraceae > Phaeobacter > Phaeobacter piscinae. The sequence continues at coordinate 28,671 of NZ_CP010684.1, forward strand.
GCTGCGACGGATCACATCGGGGGAATGGCCATAGGTTTCGCGGATGTGCTGGCTGAGGCTCTGATAGCTGCCAAACCCGGTGGCGACCGCGACCTGGCGCACCGGAATATCGGTCTGGGTCAGCAGCTGATGGGCGCGCTCCACCCGCAGCGCGCGATAAACGCTGAGCGGTGAACGGTCGAAATGCCGGGTAAACCGACGCTGCAGGCAGCGGGTGGAGACATTGAGGCTCTCGGCCAAGGCAGCGACCGAAAGCGGCGCCTCAATGTTGTCCTGCATCACCGCAAGACATTGGGTGATCAGCGTATCGCCTGCGGATTTCTGTTCAAGGTTGAGGGCGACGCGGCTTTTGGTTGGGCGTTTGCCGGTATCAAGGCCAAGGTAATGCGCCATGCCATCGGCGGCCAGCCGTCCGCAATCGGCGGCAACAATATCCAGCAGCATCCGCGGGGTGGCGAAATTGCAGATCGCCGAATGCACCGTGCCGGAGACAGCGGTTGCGGCGCCGTCCTGATCCTGACGCAGACTGCATTCCCCGGCTGAGGCAAGGAAATTCGGGTGGATTGCCAGATCGTGATCCTGGCCTCGGGCCAGTGCATCCAGCAGGAACACCGCGCCACCAACAAAGGCGCTGCGTTCGGCCAGTCGCATCACCTGATTGACGCGGGCGCGCTCCTTTGCGGACAGCTGCCAGCGGCTGTGAATATCGCCGAGAAACACCACCAGTGAGCGGGGGCGGGCACCGGCCGGACCGCTGGAGAGCATATCCAGACCACAGATGCGCACCCGGTATTGCACCCCGTCCAGCAGCTCATTTGCGGCCTCGAACAGATCGAGGATGATCTGGGCGGAGGAGCGCGGCGCGCCGTCGGGAAGGACAACGTCGATGTGGCGCAAGGCGCGGCCATGGGCAAAGGCAAAATCGGTGTCGCCGTGGCGCGGGGCGTGGATGGTCATCTGTCTGCCTCTCGTACTCTACGTGGATTGGTCCGGACAGGAGGGCCGCCGGTCGAGACCGGCGACACCTCGGGTCTTGGGAGGGAGGCTTATTCAGCCGCCTCTGCGTAGTCCTCCATCGGAGGGCAGGTGCAGATCAGGTTGCGGTCGCCATAGGCGTTGTCGACGCGGTTCACTGCCGGCCAGTATTTATCAACACCGAGGTTGCCCGGAGGGAAGCAGGCCTGCTCGCGCGAGTAGGGGCGATCCCACTCACCAACCAGATCGCGCACCGTATGTGGTGCGTGCTTCAGCGGGTTGTTTTCGGCATCGATCTTACCGTCGATGATATCCTGCGCTTCCGACCGGATGGACAGCATGGCTTCGCAGAAGCGATCCAGCTCATCCTTGGGTTCGGATTCCGTCGGCTCCACCATCAGGGTGCCAGCCACCGGCCAGGACATGGTCGGCGCGTGGAACCCGCTGTCGATCAGGCGCTTGGCCACATCGTCAACGGAGACGCCAGCCTCGTCATTCAGCGGACGGGTGTCCAGAATGCACTCATGCGCCACACGACCGGATTCCGACGTGTAGAGGATCGGATAGGCATCCTTCAGACGCGCGGCGATGTAGTTGGCGTTGAGGATCGCCACCTTCGTCGCCTGGGTCAGGCCCGCACCACCCATCAGCAGGATATACGCCCAGCTGACCGGCAGGATCGAGGGCGAGCCGAAGGGCGCCGCCGAGACCGGACCCACGGCGGTGCCGTATTCCGGGTGACCCGGCAGGTGCTCGGTCAGATGCGCCTTCACGCCGATCGGACCCATGCCGGGGCCACCACCGCCATGCGGAATGCAGAAGGTCTTGTGCAGGTTCAGGTGGCTGACGTCGCCGCCAATGTCACCCGGACGGGACACACCCACCATCGCGTTCATGTTGGCGCCATCGATATAGACCTGACCGCCGTGATCATGGGTGATCTGGCAGACCTCCTGAACGGTGGTCTCGAACACGCCATGGGTGGACGGATAGGTGATCATGCAGCCTGCGAGGTGGTCAGAGTGTTTCTCTGCCTTCTCGCGGAAGTCCGCCACGTCGATGTTGCCGTTGTCGTCCGCTTTGATCGGAACCACTTTCCAGCCCACCATCTGCGCGGAGGCCGGGTTGGTGCCATGGGCAGAGGTCGGGATCAGGCAGACGTTGCGATGCGCCTCACCACGCGAGGCGTGGTAGTTGCGGATCGTCAGCAGGCCCGCATATTCGCCCTGCGCACCGGAGTTCGGCTGCTGGGAAATCGCGTCATAGCCGGTGATCTGGCACAGCTTGTCGTTCAGATCGTCGATCATCTGGTGGTAGCCCTGCGCCTGATCTTCGGGAACGAAGGGGTGCAGGTTGCCAAATTCCGGCCAGGTGACCGGGATCATTTCGATGGTCGCGTTCAGCTTCATGGTGCAGGAGCCAAGCGGGATCATCGCGCGGTCCAGCGCCAGATCGCGGTCGGCCAGACGGCGCATGTAGCGGGTAATCTCGGCCTCGGCCCGGTTCTTGTGGAAGATCGGGTGGGTCAGATACGCGCTGTCGCGCAGCATGGCTTCGGGCAGACGGTACTGCTTGTTGGAGCTGTCGTCCTTGCGGTCGATGCCAAAGGCCCCCCAGACGGCCTCGATGGTTTCGGGGCGGGTCTGTTCGTCCAGCGAGATGCCGACCTTGGTTTCGCCGACGCGGCGCAGGTTGATGCCCCGCTGCACAGCGGCTTCCATGACGGTTTTCTGCAGGTGACCCACCTCGACGGTGATGGTGTCGAAGAAGACTTCCGGTTCAACCTTGAACCCGGCCTCTTCCAGACCAGCGGCCAGACGCGCGGTTTTGCGGTGGACGGACTGGGCAATCGCCTTGATGCCATCGGGACCGTGGTAGACGGCATACATCGACGCGATCACCGCCAGCAGCGCCTGTGCGGTACAGACGTTGGAGTTGGCTTTCTCGCGGCGGATGTGCTGTTCGCGGGTCTGCAGCGACAGGCGGTAGGCCTTGTTGCCGCGGGCATCGATGGACACACCGATGATCCGGCCCGGCATCGAGCGTTTCAGCTTGTCCGAAGTCGCCATATAAGCAGCGTGCGGGCCGCCGTAGCCCATCGGAACGCCGAAACGCTGGGTGGAGCCGATGGCGATATCCGCGCCCATTTCACCGGGGGATTTCAGCAGCGCCAGCGACAGGATGTCGGCGGCCACAACCGCGATGCCCTTGTGCTCGTGCAGGGCGGCGATCTGGTCGCTGAAATCGGTGACGTGGCCATGGGTGCCGGGGTACTGGAAGATCGCGCCAAAGACGGCGCCGGCATCCAGCTCTGCCGGTTCGGCAACCACAACATCGATGCCCAGAGGCTCGGCGCGGGTCTTGATCACGGCAACGGTCTGCGGGTGGCAGTTCTTGTCCACGAAGAAGGCTGCGTTATTCGCCTTGGAGCGCGAACCGCGATGCGCCATCGCCATGGCTTCGGCCGCGGCAGTGGCTTCGTCGAGCAGCGAGGCATTGGCCACCGGCAGGCCGGTCAGATCGCTGACCATGGTCTGGAAGTTCAACAGCGCCTCAAGACGGCCCTGCGAAATCTCGGGCTGGTAGGGCGTGTAAGCCGTGTACCAGGCGGGGTTTTCCAGAATGTTGCGCAGGATCGGGGCCGGCGTGGTGGTGCCGTGGTAGCCCTGACCGATCAGGGAGGTCAGCACCTTGTTCTTGCCCGCGATCTCTTTCATGTGGAAGAGCGCATCGCGTTCGGTCATCGCCGGGCCCCAGTCCAGCGCCTCTTTCTGGCGGATGGCGGGCGGCACGGTGGCGTCGATCAGCTCATCGAGGGTGTTGAAGCCGATCACCTTCAGCATATCAGCCATTTCACGCGGGCTGGGCCCGATGTGGCGGCGATTGGCAAAGTCGTAGGCTTCGTAATCAGTCAGTTTGAAGGCCATGGGAATGTCCTAATTCGTGGTGGTCCCACCGGACCATACCGGCGGGTAATCAAGGGAGGGATCGGGCCAGCACGACAGCCGGCCCGGCCCATCAGCAGGATCAGCCGATCAGGGCCTTGTAGCCGTCCAGATCCATCAGATCTTCCAGCTGGGCGCTGTCGGAGAGCTTGATCTTGTAGATCCAGGCCGCGCCTTCGGGGTCTTCGTTCAGGGCGCTGGGGTTGTCGGCCAGATCTTCGTTCACGGCGGTGATTTCACCATCCAGAGGCGCGTAGATTTCCGACGCCGCTTTCACTGATTCAATGACGCCGATCTCGCCGCCTTTTTCGAATTCTTCACCGCTGTCCTGCTGCTCGACAAAGACAACTTCGCCCAGCTGGTCAGCTGCGTGTTTGGTGATGCCGAGCGTGGCGGTGTCGCCCTCGACGGTGATCCATTCGTGATCTTCGGAATAATAGGTGGTCATCTCGGGTACTCCTGGAGCTTAGCGTTTGTAATTCTGGGTGACGAAGGGCAGGGCGACGATTTCTGCGTCATGGGCCTTGCCACGAATGATCAGTTTGACCTGTTCGCCGACCTTGCCGTGCGGGGCCGCGACATAGCCCATGGCGACCGGGCCGCCGACGGTGGGGCCAAAACAGCCAGAGGTGATCTCACCAATGGTGTTGCCTTCGGCGCATTGGATCTCAACGTGCTGACGGGCAGGGGCGCGCCCGGAGGGTTTGATCCCGACCAGTTTCTTCGCCGCGCCTTCGGCCAGCTCTTTCTGGATGCGGTCAGCACCGGGGAAACCGCCCTCTTCCTTGCGGCGTTTCTGGATCGCCCAGGCCAGCGACGCCTCAATCGGAGAGGTCGACTGGTCAATATCGTTGCCATAGAGGCAGAGGCCCGCTTCCAGACGCAGGGAGTCCCGCGCGCCCAGACCGGCCGGCTCACAATCCTCATGGGCCAGGAACAGTTTGGTGATGCGTTCGGCGTCTGCATCGGGGATGGAAATCTCATAGCCATCTTCGCCAGTGTAGCCGAGGCGCGACAGCCGACATTCCACACCGTCGATATCAGCGACGATGGTTTCCATGAACTTCATCTCACGGGCAGCAGGGCACAGATCGCCCACTACATTTTCGGCGGCGGGGCCCTGAACGGCCACCAGCGCGCGGTCGAAGATCTCGGTCACTTCGACGCCGTCGAGATGCGCCTTCATGTGGGGGATGTCCTGATGACGCAGGGCCGCGTTCACCACCACGAAATAATGGTCGCCGGCGTTGGAGACGATGAGGTCATCCATGATGCCGCCGTCTTCATTGGTGAAGAAACCATAGCGCGCCTTGCCTTCCTTGAGGGTGGCATAGGCCTGCGGGCAGATCGCTTCCAGTTTCTCGCCGACGTTGTCGCCGCGCAGGATCACCTGACCCATGTGGCTGACATCGAACAGCGCAGCTTTCTCGCGGCACTGCTTGTGCTCTCCCATGATGCCCATGGGGTATTGGACCGGCATTTCCCAGCCGGCAAAGTCGACCATCTTGCCGCCGAGGGCGACATGCAGGTCATAGAGCGGAGTACGTTTCGGCGCGTCGGTCATAGCGTCTTGCCCTTGAATTGGAATGTGAAAGGAACCGGGGCGCGACGCCTGCCGCGCCCCGATGTAGGTTGATTTTGGTTATTCTGCCGCGCCTTTGCTCGGCTCTTCGGTCTGCCCGTTGGAGGCAAAGAACTCTTTGGTCACCTTGAAGACAACCGGGCTCAGCAGGGCGAGAGCGATCAGGTTCGGGATCGCCATCATGGCGTTCAGCGTGTCTGCAAGCAGCCAGATGAAGCCCAGATCAGCAGTCGCCCCGAAGTAGATCGCGACGATCCACAGCACACGGTAGCCGATCAGCACCTTGGCACCCAAGAGGTAGCCGACGCATTTCTCGCCATAGTAGGACCAGCCCAGAATGGTGGTAAAGGCAAAGATCGACAGCGCGATGGCAATCACATAGCCGCCAAAGCCGGGCAGGGAGGTTTCAAACGCCAGCGAGGTCAGCGCGGCACCACTTTCGCCCGACGTCCAGGCGCCGGAGGCGATGATCGCCAGACCGGTGATGGAGCAGACGATGATGGTGTCGATGAACGTGCCCAGCATCGCGATCAGACCCTGGTTTACCGGACCTTTGGTCTCAGCTGCGGCATGCGCAATCGGAGCGGAGCCCAGACCGGCTTCGTTCGAGAACACGCCACGCGCCACACCAAAGCGGATCGCGGCCCAGACAGCGGCACCGGCAAAGCCACCTTCAGCAGCGGAGGGGGTGAAGGCATAGGTGAAAACCAGACCCAATGCGTTGCCCAGTTGGTCGGCGTTGATGATCAGCACCAACAGACCGATGGTGATGTAGCTGACTGCCATGAACGGCACCAGCTTACCAGCCACAGCCCCAATGCGGGTGATGCCGCCAAGGATCACGGCACCGGTCAGCGCCATCAGCACGATACCGGTGATGGACGGGTTGAAGCCAAAGTTGGTTTCCAGCACCTGCGCCACACCGTTGGCCTGCACGCCGTTGCCGATCCCAAAGGCCGCAATTGCGCCGAACAGGGCAAAGGCAAAGCCCAGCCAGGCCCATTTCTGGCCAAGACCATTTTTGATGTAATACATCGGGCCACCGACATAGTTACCCTGATCGTCCTGCTCGCGGTATTTCACCGCCAGCACGGCCTCAGAATATTTGGTGGCCATGCCCACGAGTGCGGTCATCCACATCCAGAACAGCGCGCCGGGACCGCCGAGGAACACAGCGGTTGCAACGCCGGCGATGTTGCCGGTGCCGATGGTGGCGGACAGCGCGGTCATCAGCGCGTTAAACGGGGTGATCTGGCCTTCGCCGTCGCCCGCCTCGCGGCCTTTGAACAGCAGCGCAAAGCCGGTGCCGATGCGCAGGATGGGCATCAGCTTCAGCCCGACCTGCAAAAACAGGCCAACGCCGAGAATGAGGACCAGCATCAGCGGGCCCCAGACGATCTCGTTGATATAGCCCACAATTGAATTCAGAACTTCCATATTTTTCCTCCCTTTAGGTGGTATTCTCTGGCCTTAGATTGCCTGTCCCGGCCTTTGCTGCGGTTCGCGACCGGTGACAAGTCATTTTCTGGGTTCCGCCCCTCCTGCCGCGACCGACCAGCCGCGGGGCAGACCCCAAATGCGGGGGTTTACGCTGTGCTGTCTCCCCCTGCATTGACGCTGGTGAGCTGCCGGTTCCGGGCCTCTTTCAGCGCTGCAAAATCCTCATCCGCGTGGAAGGATGAGCGGGTCAGAGGTGTCGCCGAGACCCCCAGGAACCCTTTGCTTCGGGCCATCCGCTCAATCTGCTCGAACTCCTCAGGGGTGACGAAGCGATCAATCGGATGGTGTTTCGGGGTGGGCTGCAGATATTGGCCCACGGTCAGGAAATCGACATCTGCGGCGCGCAGATCGTCCATCACCTGACGCAGATCTTCCAATGTTTCGCCCATGCCAACCATCAGGCCGGATTTGGTGAACACCTGCGGATTGGCGCGTTTGGCGTCATCCAGCAGGCGCAGCGAGCTGTAGTAGCGCGCGCCGGGACGGACACGGGGGTAGAGATGCGGCACGGTTTCCAGATTGTGGTTGAACACATCCGGCGCGGCCTCAAACACGATCTCGGCGGCGTTGCCCTTGCCCAGAAAATCCGGGGTCAGCACCTCAATCGTGGTGTCGGGGGTCTGGTGGCGCACGGCGCGGATGGTCTGGGCGATATGTTCGGCGCCGCCGTCCTCAAGATCGTCGCGGTCAACGCTGGTGATCACCACATGGCGCAGCGCCAATTTCTTCACCGCCAAGGCCACGCGACCGGGTTCAAAGGCGTCCAGCGCATCGGGGCGGCCGGTGGAGACGTTGCAGAAGGAACAGCCGCGGGTGCAGACCTCCCCCATGATCATCATGGTGGCGTGGCGTTTGGACCAGCATTCGCCAATATTGGGGCAGGCGGCCTCTTCGCAGACGGTGGTCAGATTGTGGTCCCGCATCAGACGCCGGGTCTCGAAATACTCGGCGCTCTCGATTTTCTTGCGGCGGATCCACTTCGGCTTACGCGGAATCTCGCTATCGGCCTTTTTCGACTTTTCCGGGTGGCGGAGCCGCGGCATCGGGACGTTCATCTGGGGTACCTCCTCAGGGCGAGAGATCTGACAGCGATCAGGCGTGAATGGCCCGACCCATGGCATCAAGGCAGGCTTCCTTCACCGCTTCGGCCATCGCCGGATGCGCGTGGCAGGTGGCGGCTACCTCACCAACGGTGGCGCCTTTGGTCATCGCCAGCACCAATTCGGCGATCAGATCACCGCCATGTGCGCCGCAGATATGAGCGCCCAGGATCTGGCCCTCGGGTGTTGCCAGCACTTTGACCGCGCCGTCAGTTTCACCCTGCGCACGGGCGCGGGAATTGGCCATGAAGGTGAATTTGCCGACGATATAATCCGTGCCCGCCTCTTTCAGCGCCTCTTCGGTCTTGCCAACCGATGCCACCTCGGGATCCGTATAGACGATGCCGGGGACGGTGTTGTAATCCACATGCCCCGCCTGACCGGCGAGCATCTCGACACAGGCCACGCCGTCCTCTTCGGCCTTATGCGCCAGCATCGGGCCGGGCACACAATCGCCAATCGCATAGATCCCTTCGACAGATGTGGAGAAACGTTCATCCACCTCGACAAAGCCGCGCGCATTGACGGAAACACCCAGCGCCTCCAGCCCCAGACCCCGGATCACCGGGCGGCGCCCGATGGCGACCAGCACCTTATCAGCGACCAGATGCTCTTCCTTGTCTTTGCCGACGCGGTCCAGCGTCAGGGTCAGGCCATCCTCGCTGCGGTCGATGAATTTCAGCGCGCGGCCCAGCTGGAACTTCAGCCCCCGTTTGGACAGGGCGCGCTGTGCCAGTTTGGCGATTTCGCCGTCGATGCCCGGCAGGATCCGGTCGAGGTATTCGACCACAGTGACCTTTGCACCAAGACGCGACCAGACCTGGCCCAGCTCCAGCCCGATGACACCGGCACCGACCACCACCAGATGCTTGGGCACCTCTGGCAGGGTCAGCGCGCCGGTGCTGGACACCACGTCGCCCTCGTCGATATCGACGCCCGGCAGCGGGGTGGGTTCGGAACCCGTGGCAATCAGGATGTTCTTGGCCTCGTGGATGTCGTCGCCGACCTGAACCTGACCCGCGGCGGGAATGCTGGCCCAGCCTTCGATCAGGTCTACGCCGTTTTTCTTGAACAGGAAGGCAATGCCCTTGGTGAGATCGCCGACAATCTTGTCCTTGCGCGCCATCATCGCGTCCAGATCCAGCCGGGCGCCATCAATCGCAATCCCGTGACCGGCCAGATGCGACAGGCTTTCGTATTTTCCGGAGGAGGAGAGCATCGCCTTGGAGGGGATGCAGCCGACATTCAGACAGGTGCCGCCGAGGGTTCCGCGTCCTTCGACACAGGCCACCTTGAGCCCCAGCTGAGCCGCGCGAATGGCTGCAACATAGCCGCCCGGGCCACCACCAATAACGATCAGGTCATATAGGCTCATCGCCCGCCCTCCAGTTTGTCTGTCAGGGAACATATGTCCCTAACTCCCCCATGAGTTTCCTTTAAGAAACTTTTCCACCATAAGCAACTATTGGTTTCACATAGAAACTTTGACCTGTGTCTGAGAGGGAGTTAAACATTGGGAAATTCAGGAGATTGCCCGCCAATGGAACCCATCAATCCGGAAGACGGCGCCCCCGTTGCAGAGGTTGCCGAGGCCCCGGACGGCGATGCGCTGGGGAAAATGATTCGAGATTCGCGTAAGGAAATGGGCCTGACGCTGGAGGAGGCGGCCAAGGCCGCCAATATCGGTCGCTCCACCCTGTCGAAGATCGAGAACAACCAGACCCGCCCCAGTTTCGAGATCATTCGCCGCCTGATGCAGACGCTGGATCTGCAGACACCGCAGCTCTTTGTGCAATCCGCCAAGAGCGATATTTCCGGTCGGCGCGATTACACCCGCAAGGGTCAGGGTGAGCATCAGGAAACCGAGACCTACGACCATGAGCTGCTGTGTACCGAGCTGACCAGCAAACGGATGCTGCCCTATTTCAGCCGGATCAAGGCGCGGGATGTGTCGGAGTTCGAAACTTGGATCCGCCACAGCGGCGAGGAATTCATGTTGGTGATCAGCGGGGAGCTGATCCTTTATACTGAACACTACCGCCCGCTGCCGATGAAGGCCGGCGATACGGTCTATTATGACAGCGGCATGGGCCATTGCTGCGTATCAACCAGCGAAGATGACGCGCATGTCCTCTGGGTCTCGCTGGACTAATCCCCGTCTGCTGGCACCAGATCACGCGCCACAAAAACGCCGCCCGCGCATTGGCGGGGCGGCGTTGTGGGTCAGGCTGCGGGTGGCTCAACTACTCGGCAGCGATGCCAAGCGAGGCTGCGGCGCCGGGGGCGTCCCCACGATCAAACCGTGACCAGCTGAGATCCCCGTCGTAGCGCCAGGCCAGCTGCCCGTGCTCATCCATGGCAATCAGATGCAGCCAGCCATTGTCGAACAGGTCGCGCACCTGCGGGTGGCGCTCCAGGATCTGGGTCATGGCCTCACGCGGGGCTTCGATCACCACGGTCAGGCGCAGCGGATCATGTTGCAGCGCCTCGCCATCATGCACCGACTGCCACGGCAGGCCGGGTTTCAGCGCGCCGCCGTTGCCCTCCAGCACGCCGATACCGCCGGCCACATTGTGCAACAGCTTGTTGCCGCCGCCGAACAGGGCCGGGGCAACGCTGGAGCCATAATATTGCAGGCTGATCCAGCTGGCGACCACCACCGGCGCGGTCAGGATCAGTTCCAGCACGCCAAATCCCTCATCCGCGCGCCAGTCATAGCTGTGCAGAAACGACTGCCCGTCCAGCGCCGTGCCCTCGGTCCGGCTGCGTGGCGCCGCGACAAAGGCCCGGCACCCGGCCAGCCCCCATTCGGGGCGCAGCTCAGCCCAGTCTGACGACCGGCGCAGAATATCGCCGCCCGCCTTGGCGCGGGGCAGCCGGGCGGCGCGTTCACTGCGCGCCAGTGCCCCCGCAGCCTTGACCCAGCGGCGCAGGCGCGCAAGGTCGCGGGCCAGCCGGGTCTCACATCCGGCCGGCAGATCCTGCTCATAGAGCGTCACCTGATCGGTGGTGGTATGATGCAGCGCCGCCAGAAACACGGTGTCCTGCGGGATCTCGATCCCCGCCGCAGTCAGGCCCGCGCGCACCCCGGCGTCATTCAGCAGCCCGGCCAGAAGCCGCGCATTCACATCCCCTGCGTGACCGCCACAGGCGCCGCAGTGCAGGGCGCTGGCATGGGGGTTGTTGGTCACATCCGCGCCATGGCCTGCCAACAGAACCACCGGGGCAAAATTATCGGTCAGCGACATCGCCGACAGGATGGTTTTTGCCATTGCGATGCGGCTGTCCAGATCCACCGATGGGTCCAGTTGCGGCGCCGGATCGGTGGCGGCGCGACCGCTGACACCAAAGGCGTCGCGCAGCAGTTTGCCCGCATAGACCGGGCCCGTCGCCTCAACAAAGGCAAAGGACGAGACGGCCGCCAGTTTGAACCGCCCCCAGGCCCGTCTGGCCCGCGCCGCATAACGCCGGGCCAGGTCAAGCCCACCCGGTTCCGCAGCCTTGGAACAGACACCTGCCGTCAGCAGCACCGGCCCCCGGCCTTCGGTGACATCGGATCCGGCTGCGTTATGCGCCGTCGCAAGGCCAAAGAACCCGGCAAATCCGATCGTCTCCACACCGCTATCCTGCGCTTCCAGAGCGCGGCGAAACACCTCTGAGCGGACATCAATACAGAAGGCTGCCTGTACCGCCGGGCGCGCAGCCGTACCCTCGGCGCCATCCTCAGCAACCTGGCGCGGGGTGGCCGCAAGCGTGGTGGCCAGCTGCCGCTGGGCGGCGCGTTCTCCGGCCTCCTGCAGGATCGCGTCGATGATGTGATCGCGGCTTGGCGTTACCGGGGTTTCATGCTGCGCGACCACAGCCTGCCAGCGTGCCTCCATCGCATCGCGGTACTGATGAAACAGCGCCTCGTCAAACACCATGCGGATCGCCAGCAGCTCCACCGTGGTGGTGTCGCTGCCGCCCTCCAGCTCGGCCTGCCAGGACAGGTAGCGGCCATATTGCGCCCAGCCCTGAAGGGTGATCAGCCAGCGATGAAACCCGGTGCCCGCCGCCCCTGAGGTCAGGCCAAGCGTCTCCGAGGCTCGCCCAATCGCGCGCCAATGGGACCGGTTGGTGGCGCTGACAAAACTGCCAAAGCCGCGCAGCCCGTGGACTTCCGGCGTCAGGTCGCGGGTGGCAAACTGCCGCCAGGCCGCATAGGCGCCGCCGCTGCGATCCGGTTGCCACAGGGCCTGACCCTGATCGAAATGGCTGGCCGCAAAGGCGCCGATCCGATCTTCGATAAGGCCGGGCCAATCGATCCCGGAGACCTCAGCCGCCAGGTCCGCAACCGTGGGCAGGGCCACCGGGTCGCCCGCAGCCTCCGCCGGGGTCAGTGCCGCATGAAGATCCGCCAGCGTCACCCCGCTGAATTCAGCACCGGCCCGCGCCAGTGCGGCGCGCAGATCGCTGTCGGTGAGTTCCCCTGCGGCCTGTTTTGCTGCCCAATGGCTGCGCTGTGGGGTCACCCGGGTGCCCGCGACCCGCGCCAACCGCGCCGAGGTCACCGCCAGTGGTTCCTCGCGCTGGCCAAGGAATGGGTTCACCGCCACGCTGGCAGTCAGCGGAAACAGCGGCGGGATTGCGCGGGCGGCCTGATTGGCGCAGGTGACCAGCTCCAACAGGGCGGCAGGATAGGTTTCGTGCTTCATCAACATCGCTTCAATCTCCCGGTTTCAGACCTGTGTCCGCTTTGACCAGCCACCCAGCAGCCGGTCAAAAATCGCATTTGCATAAAGCCCGTTGGCCAGATGAACCCGCAGCCCCGCCGCCGCCGGGTGCATCGCCCAAAGCGGAAAGGTCGCCTGCGCCACCGCCACCGCGCCAAAGCTGATGAGCGCCAGCAGGATCAGCGCCCATTCCAGTGGGCCGGGGGCCGGGGTGGCGGGCAGGGTGCCTGCGGTCAGCTTCAGCGCCGCCAGTTGCAGCAGGAAGTAACTGACCGAGGTCGCGCTGGCATAGATCACCGTGCGCCGGGTCAGCGCACCGGGGGCGGCATCGGCCAGACCCTGCGCCAGAATATAGGCCACGCCAAAAATCAGGATCACCCCCAGCGCAATTGCCTGCACCGATTTGCCGTCAAAGCCGAAGATGGCGCCAACCAGCGCATAGATCACGATACCGATGCCAAAGGCCTGCATCACATTGCGCCCGCTTGGCACTGCGACGGGGCCCGGGCGCCGGATCGCGGCAACATTGGCCACCGCCTCACCGGCGCTGAGAAACGCATGCGCCTTATAAAGGGAGTGCGCCACGATATGCAGCAGCGCCAGCGGGAACAGCGCCAGACCGCATTGCATGATCATAAACGCCATCTGCGCGATGGTGGACCAGGCAAGCGAGGTCTTGACCGCAGGCTGCGTCAGCATCACCAGCCCGCCAAACAGCGCGGTAAACCCGCCCAGCATCACTAGCAGCGCCATCACTGCAGGGGCCGCCAGCATCACATCGGCAAAGCGGATCAGCAGGAAGCCCCCGGCGTTGATCACCCCGGCATGCAGCAATGCCGACACCGGCGTCGGGGCCTCCATCACCTCGGTCAGCCAGCCATGGGTTGGAAACTGCGCCGAGGCGAGAACCGCCGCAAGCGCGATCAGCACGGCGGCCGCGATTGTCAGCAGATCAGGCGCGGCGGCGGCCAGAATGGTGGCAATATCGCTGTTGCCATAGGCCAGGATCAGCAAGAGCGCAGCGATGGCCAGGGACAGCTCGCTGGCCCGCGCCACCAAGGCCTTCTTGCGGGCGGCGCGGCGCGCTGTGGTCCGGTCACGGTAAAACAACAGCAGCTGATGCAGACACAGGCTGGTGGCGGTCCAGGCCAGCACCAGCTGCACCAGATTACCCGACATCACCAGAAGCAGAACCGCCGCCAAAGTGGCCGCCATCCAACCGATAAAGGCACCCTGCCGCGCCTCGCCATCCATATAGGTGGCGCTGTAACGCAGCACGATCCAGCCAATGAAACTGACCAGGCAGAGCATCACGACGCTGACCACATCCAGCCGCACCGACAGCCCAACCCCAAAAAGACCCAGCAGCGGCGAGCTGCCCGGACCCGCCATCATCAGCAAACCCGCTGACATCACCGAGACGACAAAGGCGCCAAGCCCCGCATATTCCGCCAGACGCGGCAGAGGAGCAGGGCGCAGACCGGGGCTGCGGCGGGCACGGACCGCCACCGCCAGCAGCAGTACCGGGGCCAGAAGCGGCAGAAACAAATACAGCATAAGAGGTTCTCCCAATCACAATGCAGCACGCGACGCTGCGTCAACGACAGAGGTAACGCCGGGCGTGGATTAATAAAAATTCATTGTTATGCTCTTTTCGTTCTATTAAAGTGAACGAATGCCTCTGAACTATCATCACCTGCGCTATTTCTGGGCGGTGGCCCATGACGGCAATCTGACCCGCACCGCACAGCGGCTGAACCTGTCGCAATCAGCCCTGTCTGTGCAGATCAAACAGCTGGAGGAACGGCTGGGGCACCCGCTGTTTGACCGGCGCGGGCGGCAATTGCATCTGACCGAAGCCGGGCGGATCGCACTGGATCATGCGGATGCGATCTTTGCCACCGGGCAGGAGCTGATCGCCACGCTGGAGGACACGCGCCGCAGCCGTCAGGCCCTGCGCGTCGGCGCGCTGGCGACCTTGTCACGGAACTTTCAGATCGGATTTCTGCGGCCGATGCTGGCGCGCAGCGATGTTGAGGTGATCCTCAGATCCGGCAGCCCGACCGAACTGCTGGAAGGGCTGGCGACGCTGAACCTTGATCTGGTGCTGATGAACCGAGAGCCGCCCAATGACAGCCTGACACCTTATGAAACCCATCAAATCGCGGATCAGGCGGTCAGCATCGTTGGCACCCCGGACCGGCTGAACCCGCGCCTGCCCATCCGGGAGTTGCTGACCACCCAGCCTTTTGTGCTGCCGACCACCGACAATACGGCGCGGACCGCCTTTGATGCCATGGCCAGTCGCCTGTCGGTGGTGCCACAGGTCGCGGCGGAGGTCGATGACATGGCGATGATGCGCCTCTTGGCCCGCGAAGACATCGGTCTGGCGCTGGTGGCCCCGATCGTGGTGCAGGATGAACTGTCCTCCGGGCGGCTGCTGGAGGCAGAAGAGCACCCCCGCATCCGCGAAACCTTCTATGCCATCACCCTAAGACGCCGCTTCCCGAACCCGCTGGTCCAGGAATTGCTGGCCGTCGACACCTCCGCTCTGGATGAATGAGGCCGCTGACCTGACCAGCAAGTTCCCGGCCACCCTCAGCGCATCAGCGCGCGGGCCTCTTGCGGGGGGAGCGGGGCCGGGCGGGGGCAGCTGGTGGTGGTCGCGACCCAGGCGCGGGTCTGGCCTGCCTTCAGAATGGCCATCATCACATCAACGGTATGGGCTGCCAGCTCGATGCCGCAACGATGGGGTCGGTTCTGGGTGATGGCGGCAACCATATCCGCAAGACCGGCGGCCCGGTAATTGGCCTGACGGCGCCCGTCGGGCCGCGTCTCATTCGGCTGGGCAAAGGGGTGATCATCCTCCGGTGCAAGGGGGATCAACTCACCATCCCCTTCGCTCATCCTGACCATGCCGCCGAAATAATTGGGGTCGGGCAGCTGCAGCGTCCCCTTGGTCCCGTAGAGTTCCATATTGGGATGGCTGCTGGTCCAGACATCCCAGCTGGCTCCCAAAGTGATGATCGCGCCGGTGTCGAATTCCAGCAGCGCGTGGATATTGGTGGCGGTGTCGACCGGGATCTCCTCGCCATGGCGCGGCCCATTGCCGATGGTGCGGGTGGGGAAACTGGCTGCCGTCATCGCCGCCACTGATCGCACCGGACCCAGCAACTGAATGAGATTGGCGATATAATAAGGTCCGAGGTCCAGAACCGGCCCACCCCCCGGCTGAAAGAAGAAGTCCGGGTTCGGATGCCAGTGCTCCATCCCGCGCGACATCACATGGCAGGTGCCGCCAATCACGCGGCCAACCCGCCCCTCATCAATCATGGCGCGGGCCAGCTGATGGGAACCGCCCAGAAACGTATCGGGTGCAGATCCCACGCGCAGACCGCGCTGCCCCGCCAGATCCCGCAGGGCGATGGCCTGGTCCAGCGTCAGCGCCAGTGGTTTTTCGGAATAGGCGTGTTTGCCTGCCTCCAGAATGCGCCGGGTCAGCGGATAATGCGCCTCCGGGATGGTGAGATTGACCACCACGGCGATATCCTCAGCCGCCAAGAGACCCTCCACGGTTTCGGCGCGCAACCTGTGTTCCGCCGCCCGTGCCTGTGCCGCCTCGGGGTTGATATCTGCCACTGCCCGAAGCGTCATCCCGCTGAAAAGAGGGATCATTTTCAGATAGGTGAGAGAGATATTTCCGCATCCGATGATGCCAATGCCCAGCTCTGTCATAATGACCTCTCAGAATGCCTGTACCGTCGCCAGCGACCGACGGGCGCAGCGGCGATGATCACTTGGGTTGTCATGTTCGATCACGTAACGATCCACGCCAGCCTTTTGCAGGGCGGCGTGAACCGGCGCCCAGGAGAGCGTGCCATGGCCCACATCGGCCCAGCCGTCCTCATCCGCGCAGGCCCCGGTCGGCGCGACATCTTTGATATGGGCGGCGTGGATCTGACCTGCAAAACGCTCCACCATGGCCACCGGGTTGTGGCCCGCGCGGGCCGTCCAGCCCAGATCCAGCTCCAGTTTCAACTCGGGCGAGGCCCCGGCGATGAGATCCAGCGGCATCACCCCGCCGCCCAGATCGGCCAGCTCAAAATCATGGTTGTGCCAGCCAAAGACAAATCCGGCCTCCTGCACCGGTCGCCCGGCGGCCACCAGACGGGCGGCAAACGCCTCCCAGCCGGCAAGGTCCACAGGCCGATCCGGTGCCTGCAGCATTGGCGCAAAAATCGCCTCGGCGCCAACGGCGCGACCAATCGCGATGGCCGCCTGCGGATCGCGCTCCAGATCGTCCAGCCCGTAGTGCAACGTCGGCATGCTCAGCCCCGCCGCGCGCAGATCCTCGGCCAGCGTCGGCACCTGCGCAAACAGCGCGCCATAGCCCTCAACATCTGCGTAGCCAGCCTCCGCCAGCATGGTGAGCGTGTCAGCCAGCGGCCAGTTGCGCGAGCCATAGAGTTGGTAGGAAATAGCAGTCATGGTAAGTCCTTCCGGCGCCGTCACAGGCGCGCTTCGGTGTTGGGGTCAAAGAGTGAGGCGCGGCCCGTGTCAAAGCCGATGCGCAACCGGTCGCCTGCCGACACCCGGCTGGCCCCATCCATGCGCAGGCGCAAATTTTGCGTGCCCTGGGTGGCATAGACCAACGTGTCCGACCCCAGCCCCTCGACCAGATCCACCAGCACCTCGGCGGTGGTATCCGCGCGGGTGATCTGCTCTCCAGTCAGGATATGTTCGGGGCGGATGCCGATCACGGCGGCGCCATGATGCGGCCCGTTCTGGTAGGCGTACCCCTGCATCGGCAGGGCGAGATCGCCGGCATGGAACACGCCGTCAATCAGCACCCCCTCAATCAGGTTCATGGCCGGGCTGCCGATAAACCCGGCGACATAGAGGTTCTGAGGCCGGTTATAAATCTCATCCGGGCTGCTCAGCTGCATGATCCGCCCGCCCTTCATGATGGCGATACGGTCCGCCAGCGTCATCGCCTCGACCTGATCATGGGTCACGTAGATCATGGTATTCGCCAATTGCTGATGCAGCCGCTTCAGCTCCACCCGCAGATCGGCGCGCAGCTTGGCATCCAGATTGGACAGCGGTTCATCAAACAGGAACACATCCACATCGCGCACAAGCGCCCGCCCGATGGCGACGCGCTGGCGTTGCCCGCCCGACAACGCGGCGGGTTTGCGTTTCAGCAGCGGTTCGATCTGCAACACCTCGGCGGCGCGGGCCACGCGTTTGGCGATCTCCGGCTTTGGAAGGCGGGCGTTTTTCAGGCCAAAGGAAAGGTTCCCCTCCACCGTCATCTGCGGGTAAAGCGCATAGGACTGGAACACCATGCCAATGCCGCGCTCCGACGGTTCCGCCCAGGTGACATTCTGGCCTTGAATGAAAATCTGCCCGTCGCTGATATCCAGCAGGCCCGCGATACAGTTCAGCAAGGTGGACTTGCCGCATCCGGATGAGCCGAGCAGCACCAGAAATTCGCCCTGTTCGATATCTAGGTTCAGCTGATGCAGCACCTGCAGCTCGCCGAAATGGAGGTCGAGGTCGCGGATCTCAACGGAGTGGGTCATAAGTGTCATGAGAGATCAGCCTTTCACGGCGCCAGCAGCAATGCCGCGCACAAACAGTTTGCCAGAGACGAGATAGATCACCAGCGGCACCAACCCGGTGAGAAGGGTTGCGGCCATGTTGACGTTATATTCCTTCACCCCCTGGACGGAGTTGACGATATTGTTGAGCTGCACCGTCATCGGATAGGTTTCGGGCTTGGTGTAGATCACGCCAAACAGGAAATCGTTCCAGATTCCGGTGACTTGCAGGATCATGGCCACGACGAAGATCGGGATCGACATTGGCACCATGACGCGCAGATAGATGCCCCAGAACCCGGCGCCATCCACCCGCGCCGCCTTGAACAGCTCCTCCGGCAGGGAGGCAAAATAGTTGCGGAACAACAGTGTCAGGATCGGCATGCCAAAGATTGAATGCACCAGCACCAGCCCCCACAGCGATCCCATCAGCTTCAGCTCGCGCAGGATGATCACAATCGGATAAAGCATGGTCTGATAGGGGATGAAGGCGCCGATGATCAGGATGGTGAAAAACGTCTCCGACCCTTTGAACCGCCAGTTTGCGAGTGCGTAGCCATTGACGCTGGCGATGGCGATGGACAGCGCCACTGACGGCACCAGGATCTTGATCGAATTGCCAAACCCCCGGCTCAGCCCGTCGCAATTGATGCCGGTGCAGGCCTCCGACCAGGCCTTGACCCAGGGCTGAAACGTGATCTCGACCGGCGGCGAAAAGATATTGCCGAGCCGGATTTCGGGCATCCCCTTGAGCGAGGTCACCACCATCACGTAGAGCGGCAGCAGATAGTAGAGCGCGATCAGCAGCAGCGTTCCATAAAGCATGACATTTCGCCGCGAAACCTTCGCCTTTGGCTTGGTGCCGCGCGGGCCGTCCAGAATACGGACCGGGGTGGCCTTCGGGGTTTGTGGGGACAGATCAACCACGTTTCTTTCCTCCGAATTCCAGATAGGCCCAGGGCACAAGGATGATGATCACCGACAGCAGCATCATGGTGGAGGCGGCAAAGCCCTGACCCAGATTCTGGGCCTCAAACATGTAGTTGATCACGTATTTCGCAGGCACCTCGGATGAAATGCCGGGACCGCCATTGGTCTGGGCCACCACCAGATCGTAAAGCTTGATAATGCCGCTGGCGATGATCACCAGCGCGGTGACAAACACCGGGCGCATCATTGGGATGATCACCCGGACATAGGTCTTGGTCACGCCGATCCCGTCAACGCGGGCGGCCTTCCAGATGTCCTCATCAATGCCGCGCAGCCCCGCCAGCATGATCACCATGACAAAGCCGCTGCCCTGCCACAGCCCGGCGATCAGCACGCCGAAAATCACCGTTTCCGGGTTGTTCAGCGGGTCAAAAGCAAAGCTCTCCCAACCCCAGCTGCGCACTACATTCTGAATGCCGAAATCCGGGTTTAGGATCCATTGCCAGGCCAATCCGGTCACCACAAAAGACAGCGCAAACGGGTAGAGAAAGATGGTACGAAACGCGCCCTCAAAGCGGATCTTGCGATCCAGCAGCGCCGCCAGTGTGAAACCGATCGCCATGGTCAGCACCAGCGAGCAGAGGCCATAGATCAGCAGGTTTTCGACCGAGATCAACCAACGATTGCTGGACCAGAGCCGCTCATATTGATCGAAACCGACGAATTTCCACTTCGGCAGCAGCCGCGATTTGGTGAAGGAATGCGCAACCGTCCAGGCGGTGCCGCCCATGAACACCACCAGCGCGGTGAGGATCATCGGCACGGAGGCGATTTTTGCATTGAGATTGCGCAGCACGCGGGGCGGGCGCGGCCGGGCCGCGGGGTTGTGTCCGCTGCGGCCGGTTGGAGGGGCTAGTGTCATGATATGTCTCGTTCTGGATCAGCGCGCCGATCAGGGCAGACGGCAACGCCAACCGGGGCGCAAATCAAGGCGCGCCCCGGCTGAAATGCGGCTCAGTCAGCGTCCGCGATAATCTCGGCATAGCGCGCCTGCGCATCCGCCGCCGCCATTTCAGAGGCCCAGAATTCCGCCATCAGATCCTGAATCTGCGCCTGGGTATCGGCGGAGAACGCCTGATCCATGCTGGGCAGAACATTGCCATCCGCCAGAATCGCGAGGCCTTTCTTCATGCAGTCATTGGCTGCTGACAGATCGACATCTCCGCGCACCGGCAGGGAGCCCTTGGTCAGGTTGAAATCGACCTGAACCTCCTTGGAGATCAGCACCGACGCCATATCCATCTGCGCCTGTTTGACCTCTGCATCTTCAATCACCGGGAAATAAAACGCATCACCGCTGGTGTCGATGATCTGGTTCAGCCCCATGCCGGGCAGGCAGCTGTAATCCTGTCCGGCCACCTGTTCGGCAAGGGTGAATTCCCCCTGCGCCCAATCGCCCATGATCTGCCCGCCGGCCTTGCCGGTGATGACCATATTGGTGGCCAGGTTCCAGTCCTGCACATTGCTGTTGCGCGCCAGTTCGCGGGCGTCGACCACCGCATCGAAAACCTTGGCATATTGCGGCCCGGCGGCGACCTCGGCGTTGCGTTCCAGCGAGACCTTGCGCCAGCTGTCCTGATCGACCAGCCCAACAGTTAGCGCGCCAAAGGCGATCCGCTGCTGCCAGCCCTGCTGCCCCATCGCCAGCGGCACGATACCGGCCTCGGCCAGCTTTGGCGCGGCGGCGACAAATTCATACCAATCCTGCGGCACACTCATCCCCGCCTTGTCAAAGGCGTCGTGGCTGAGCCAGAGCCACTGCGTGGAATGGATATTGACCGGCACACAGTAGATGCGCCCCTCGTAGGTGCAGCTGTCCAGCAGCGACGGCGGGTTGACGATATCGCGCCAGCCTTCCTTTTCCGCCAGTTCGGTGAGGTCGGTCATCAGCCCCGCCTCGATCAGCTCCTCGGCCTGACGACCATGGGTGAGCTGCGTTGCCGCCATCGGATCACCGCCCAGAATACGGCTGATAATGATCGGACGCGCAGTGGTACCGGATCCGGCGATGGCACCATCAACCCAGTTATGCGCGGTCTGATCATTGACCGCATCGGCAAATTTCGTAACCGCCGCAGCCTCCCCGCCTGAGGTCCACCAATGGGTCACCTCCAGATCGGCGGACTGCGCGATGGTGGCGCTAACACTAAAGGCTGTCGTCATCAGCATAGATGTCAATTTCACGATTTATCCTCCCTGACTAAATCGTTATAGATCGACTTATAACGATTTAGATTGACCTCGCAAGATGTTTTCTGCAACACGAAGAACAGGACGTGGGGTCGCGGATCTGATAGGGATCCCAAACCCCGATATGAGCAACGCGAGGCGCCAATGGCCAAATCTACCCCCCCAAGCGACGGTCTGCCCCGCGATGGCAAGAAGCCGACGCTTAAAACCATCGCCAAGGCCAGCGGCATGGCCGTGCCCACGGTCTCGCGGGCGCTGTCCGATGCGCCCGATATCAGCGAAGCGACCAAGAAGAAGGTGCGCGAAATCGCCGATGCGCTTGGCTATGTGCCAAACCGCGCGGGCGTGCGGCTGCGCACCGGGCGCACCAATGTCATCAGTCTGGTGATGTCGGCAGAACGCGAGATGATGACCCAGACCGCCCGGTTGCTGACCTCGCTGGGGCTGGCGCTGCGCGAAACCCAGTATCACCTCAATGTCTCACCGGTGTTTCCCGACGACGACCCGCTGCGCGCAGTGCGCTACATCGTGGAGAATCAGACCGCCGATTGCGTGATCTTCAATCAGGTCGAACCGGAGGATAAGCGCGCGGAATATCTGATTGAACGGAAGTTCCCATTTGCCACCCACGGGCGCACCAAATGGGCCGATCAGCACCCCTATTATGACTTCGATAATTTCGCCTTTTCCGAATTGTCGCTTGCCGAACTGGCGGCGCGTGGGCGCAGGAATATCGTGCTGCTGGCGCCGCCTCTGGCGCAGAACTATGCCAACGATATGGTGAACGGCGCCCGCCACGCCGCCAAGGCGCTGGGGATCCAGCTGCACGTGGCCCGTCAGGTCCAGAGCAACGGTCTCTATAAGGATCTGCGCAACTGGGCGGCGCAGAAACACCGCGAAGATCCAACAATCGACGGCTTTCTCTGCGCCTCGACCAACGCCACCATGTCCGTGGTTGCGGGTATGGAAAGCTGCGGCTGCACCGTCGGGCAGGAGTTCGACGTGGTCGCCAAGGAGGGGCTGCATATGCTGAAATTCGTGCGCCCCGAAATCATTGTCGTGCAGGAAGATATCGAAGCCACCGGCGTCTTCCTCGCCAAGGCGGCCCTTCAGGCGATCAAATCGCCGGAGCTGCCACCACAGCAGTTTCTGGAAGTACCAACCGAATTTGTCACCTGGGAATAACCCAGACCCGAGGGAGAGCAGACGTGACCACGCAGATCAAAGGCCCGGCCCTGTTCCTGGCGCAATTCGCCGGGGATGAGGCGCCGTTCAATTCACTGGAGACGATCACAAAATGGGCCGCCGGCCTTGGCTATCGGGGGGTGCAGATCCCGACTTTCGACAGCCGCCTCTTTGATCTGGACCGCGCCGCCGAAAGCCAGACCTACTGCGACGAGGTAAAGGGCATCTGCGCCGATGCGGGCGTGGAGATCACCGAACTGTCGACGCATCTTCAGGGCCAGCTGGTGGCGGTGAACCCGGCCTATGATCTCGCGCTGGATGCTTTTGCCCCGGACCATTGCCGCGGCAACCCCGCCAAGCGGCAGGCCTGGGCGGTGGATCAGATGCACAAGGCCGCCACCGCCAGCCAGCGGCTGGGGCTGACGCATACGGTCAGCTTTACCGGCGCGCTCGCCTTTCCCTATCTCTATCCCTGGCCGCAGCGCCCGGAGGGGCTGATTGAGGAGACCTTCGCGGAGCTGGGCCGGCGCTGGACGCCGATCCTCAACCACTATGCCGACTGCGGGCAGGATATCGGCTTTGAACTCCACCCCGGCGAGGATGTCTTTGACGGGGCGACGTTTGAAATGTTTGTGGACGCCTGCGGTGGGCACGCGGCGGCGATGATCAACTACGATCCCAGCCATTTCCTGCTGCAACAGCTGGATTACCTCGCCTTCATCGACCTCTACCATGACCGGATCAACGCCTTTCATGTGAAGGACGCGGAGTTCAATCCCGACGGGCGGCAGGGAGTCTATTCCGGCTATCAGAACTGGACCAACCGCGCCGGGCGCTTCCGGTCTCTGGGCGACGGGCAGGTTGATTTTTCAGCGATTTTTTCCAAGCTGACCCAATATGGCTATGACAGCTGGGCGGTGCTGGAATGGGAATGTTGCCTCAAATCACCCGCACAGGGCGCCGCCGAGGGCGCGCCCTTCATCAAACGCCACCTGATCGAGGTCACCGATAAGGCCTTTGACGATTTTGCCGGGGGCGAGCGCGACACTGACACAATCCGGGAGATGCTGGGACTATGACGACAGAGCGTAAGACACGCCTCAAACTGGGCATGGTCGGGGGTGGCCAGGGGGCCTTCATCGGGGCAGTGCATCGGATCGCCGCGCGGATGGACGACCGCTTTCAGCTGGTCGCCGGGGCGCTGTCCTCCGATCCCGCACGCGCCGCTGCCAGCGCCGCCGAACTGGGGATTGCCCCGGATCGCAGCTATACCAGCTTTGAGGAGATGGCCCGGGCCGAGGCCGCCCGCGAAGATGGCATTGACGCGGTGGCGATCGTCACGCCCAACCATCTGCACGCCGGGCCCAGCATCGCCTTTCTCAATGCAGGCATTCATGTGATCTGCGACAAACCCCTTGCTGCCAGCGCGGCGGAGGCCGAGGCGATGAAACAGGCCGCCGCAACCGGGGTCGCTTACGGCTGGGGGCGGAATAGTACGCTAAGGGTTTATTGGCGCGCTTTTCGCCACCTGTACTCGCCGGTGAGCAGGATATGCGCCCATCCGAGGGGTGAGATGTGCGAGAGCAGCGCGTCTGGGCTGTCTTTACCTTCTTTCATTCGGGCCGCGACGGCGAGGCCAAGTTGTTTTGTATTCCAGTAAATGACGAGTGCAGCCAGCAGGTTCAGCCCTGCCATGCGGTAGTGTTGGCCTTCAGCGGTGCGGTCTCGGATTTCGCCCTGGCGTCCGATGCGCAGGGCGTTTTTCAGAGCGTGGTGGGCTTCGCCTTTGTTCAAGCCGATCTGGGCGCGGCGCTGCATGTCCGCATCGAGTAGCCAGTCGATGATGAAGAGCGTCCGCTCAACACGCCCGACTTCTCGCAAAGCCAAGGCCAGCTCATGCTGACGGGGATACGATGCCAGTTTCTTCAAGATTTGACTGGGTGGGATAGACCCGGATGCCATTGTTGCGACCGCGCGCAGAATGTTTGGCCAGTTCTGGCGGATCAGGTCTTCGCGGATTTTGCCGCCGATCATGTTACGCAAATTTTGGGGCGTGGCCGCAGGATCGAAGACGTAGAGCCGCTTTGATGGGAGATCGCGGATACGTGGGATGAACCGATAAGACAGCAGTGATGTCACGGCAAAGACGTGATCAGTGAAGCCGCCGGTATCGGCATATTGCTCTTTGATGTTTCTGCCTGCCTCGTTCATCAACAGGCCATCGAGGATGTAGGGCGCTTCGCTGACTGTGGCCGGAATGTCTTGCGTCGCGAACGGGCCGAACTGGTCGGAGACGTGGGTATAGGCTTTGCGGCCTGGTTCGGAGCCGTATTTTGCGTTGATCAGATTCATGGCTTCGCCCTGCCGGGACGCAGGGAAGAACTGGCCGTCACTTGATGCAGTCACGCCGGTTCCCCAGAAACGGGCCATTGGCAGGTCAGATTGGGCTTTGGCCACCATGGCCAGAGCGCGATTGATGGCATCGCTTTCGACATGCCACCGCGAGATGCGGGAAAGCTGAAAGTAATTATGGGTGCTGGTTGCCTCTGCCATCTTGCTCAAGCCAAGGTTCAGGCCTTCAGCCAAAAGGACATTCAACAGGCCGATTTTATCTGTACACGGTACACCCGTGCGGAGATGGGTGAAGGCCTCGCCAAATCCGATGTCGTCTTCCACATCCATCAGAATGTCAGTGATGCGCGCATCAGGCAGACGGCGATACAGATCAAGTACAAGCTCATCTGCTTCTGGCGGTACGTCGTGTTTCAGACGATCAACATGCAAGATGCCATCTTCAATTGTGCCGCCGGGGATGGCTCCGTTTCGCGCTGCTTTGGCGAGATGTTTCAAACCATCTGCCATTCTCGCTTTTCGGTCTCTTACCCAGGTATCAGGATCAAAGGGAACAGTCAGTCGCGGCACCAATTTTGCGGCATCAACCGGGACAAGCGCCTGTTTGAGGTCGGCGTAGCGCTTGGAATGCGCGAGCCAGATATCGCCTGAACGGAAGGCGTCACGCAGATGGAACAAGACGGCCACCTCCCACAATCGGTGATCGTCTTCGGGTTCCGCGCTCAGATGCCTGTGCCATTTCGAAGTTCTGCGCAGGAACCCCGTTGGGCGCGTACCTGAAGCAACTGCCCCAGACACAATCTGTGCCGCCTGCAAAAGCGGGGTGCTGACAGACGCGGCTTCAATATCCAGAGCACGCAGCATACGCGGCGTATATCGTCGGAAGCGCCGATAGCCTTGTTTGACGTGACTGAGCGGGTCAGCGGCAAGCGCTCCGGTCAGCTTAGAGGATTGGGCGATCAGGCTTTCCAAACCGGCCCATCCTGGGTGATCTGCGATAGCGGCATTCAGATCGGAACCATCTGCCCTTGCAGCCAACAACGCTGATCCGAGTTCTGTGAATGAGCGTAGCGTCTGTTCAATGGTCACCTTCTGAGCATCGACCTGCGCATCACAGATCTTCTTGGCTTCTCGCCAAGTCTTCCCAACGATCCTATCGTGGGTTTCGACAATGGCGTCCGCGATGGCAGCGGCCCATTCGATGACGCAGACAGCCAGGATCGCAAGCCGCCGGTCACTGGATATGTCACGCAAGCCGTCAGCAAAGTAGCGTTCGCCTTGGCGGCGGAGGCGTGTGACCCGGTGAGGTGGGATACCATCGAGGATGCCGGGGCTGAGATTGAGACCCTGCAAAAGCTCCAAACGTTCCAACAAACGACAAGCATCAGCGGAGTTCGAGCCAATCTCAAACTGGCGCAACCAGACCAAACGGGTGATCCGGTCGTCAATCAACTCAGACAGCAAGCCGCCCAGCTTATGCTTTGCATCGTCATCGAGCCGATCAACGATCCGGGTCTCGATCCGCCGTTCGGCGGCAACCAAGGCATCCGCGCAAAGCCGTTCGACAGTGGTGACCCCAGGCACAATCATCATGGACAGGCGGCAGCGATCCACAAATCTTTGGGCGAGATCGGCGTTGGATTGCGTTGTTTCAGCTTCGCCCGCCAACCATTCTGTGAGGTCGCGGGCCCCACGCCCGGTGAACATCTTGTACCCGTAGATTTCGCGCAGGTCGGCCAAGTGTTCGCGGCGGGTTTCAGCACGATGCGCATAATCGGCCAGATCGTCGGGGTTCGAACCAAGCTGCGCCGCGAGGAATTCCGCGATCACTGACGGGATGATTTCACCGGGCACCAAGAGCCGCCCCGGATATCGAAATGCACAGAGCTGAAGGGCAAAGCCAAAACGGTTGTGCGACCGGCGGCGAGATTGGATGTGCTCAATGTCATCATCCGCCAAGGTGTAATGCCGCAGCAGCGTTTCTTGATCGCTCGGCAAGTCAAAGAGCGCGGCCCGTTGGCGGGCATTCAAAATCTGTCGTCGTGGCAAGGTGATTTCCTGAATGGGAGTTGACGGCGGCGTCCGTAAGGCGGACGCTGAGCGGACAGGTTCAGGCGAACAGACGCACCGCATGAAACCGCTGCTTTCGGTGTCTCATATATCTGGTACGATTAGATTTGCAAAAGAGGCCCCTTATTCGTACACTTTGTACATGACTGCGACAAAAATCGGATACGCCCGCTGCTCGACCGACGGCCAAGACCTCACAGCTCAAAAACAGGCGCTCGAAACTTTGGGCGTGGCTCCAGATCGCATCTACGCTGATCATGGATTAACCGGCACCAACCGCGCCCGCCCCGGCCTTGATCAAGCTATCGCTGCTGTGCGGACAGGTGACACGCTCGTTGTTCCAAAGCTCGACCGGCTGGCCCGCTCCGTTCCAGATGCCCGTGCTATCGCCGACCAACTCGAAACGAAGGGCGTCAAACTCGCCTTGGGCGCATCGGTCTATGACCCCTCCGACCCCATGGGAAAGATGTTCTTCAACATCCTTGCCACTTTTGCTGAGTTTGAATCCGATCTGATCCGCATGCGCACCCGCGAAGGCATGGCCATCGCCCGCGCCAAAGGCAAGCTGCGCGGCAAACAGCCAAAACTATCAGACAGGCAGCAACGCGAACTCACCCGCATGCATGCGACCGGTGATTATTCAATCAGTGACCTCGCAGAGGTGTTTTCGGTGTCACGGCCAACCGTCTATCGAACGCTGAATCGACAGACCGTTGATCCATAGCAGGACGTTTTGAATACCCATGGCTGATATAAATGACATTGAGGATTGGATTGTGCGGGTCGGACTTGGGGACCGCAAAGCATTTAATGCGCTATATGATGCAACCTCGGCGAAACTTTTTGGCGTTTGCTTACGTGTTTTAAACAACCGGGCCGAAGCAGAAGAGGCTTTGCAAGAGGCGTTTATCCGCGTGTGGCAACGTGCGGATCGCTTCAAGGCGAATGGCTATAGCCCGATGACATGGTTAATCACACTGACCCGCAATCTGGCGATAGATCGTTTGCGGGCCAGAAAAGCACCGAATGATGATATTAGCGAACGCGCAGATATCGCCGATCAAGGCCCCACGCCGGAACAATCGGTGATGGCCGCTTCGGACAGGCGCAGGATTGATCATTGTTTGGATGAACTGGACGATCCCAAAGCAGGCGCGGTGCGTGGTGCCTATATAATGGGGGAGACCTACGAAGATTTAGCCGCTCGATATGCGGTGCCTGTAAACACCATGCGCACTTGGCTGCGCCGGAGTTTACTAAAGTTGAGAGAGTGTTTGACGCGATGAGCAGTGCACAGACATATAACCCGGATGACGATGTTCTGGCGGCAGAATATGCCTTGCATCTGCTGTCGCCAACGGAGCGGGCCAGCTTTAAGGAACGTTTGCGCGACGATGCTGCGCTCCGTGATCTTGTGCGCGGATGGGAAGAGCACTTTTTTGTGTTTTCCGATGAAGTCGCTGAAGTCGCGCCGCCGAAACGGGCAAAGTCCGCCATTGATAGGCGTCTCTTTGGACCTGAGCTGACCTCACGAAGCACCATCTGGGCTTGGCTACTTGGCACAGGGGGTATTGCGGCTGTCGCGTTCGCAGTGGCTCTGTTCGTGATGCCGTTCTTGCAGGATCCCCTGCAAATTAATCCGACCCATACTGCAGAAGTCGCGACAGAAGACCGTTCTCTGGTAATTGTCGCAGCCTTTTCGGCGGTTTCCAACGCACTGGTTGTGCGCCGAACGCAAGGCTCCCCAGCGACTGGACGGGTGCATGAAATGTGGCTCATCCTTGAAGGCGCGACGGCACCGATCTCGCTTGGTCTAATTCCTGAAGGAAATGAAGGGCGCATTGCAATTCCTCAAGAACTGGCAGGGCGACTGACTGCGGCGCTGTTCGCGGTTAGCGATGAACCCACTGGCGGTTCGCCAACGGGTCAGCCAACAGGTGCGGTGCTTGCGGCAGGACCAATCCAGGCCTTGTGAACCAACCAAAGGCGTTGAATATTATCTGGAATGTGGCTCCACCTTCCAGATAATTCTATTTTTTCGTGAGTTTTTATTCTTACAATTCAATACCATACGATTTTTCTTATCTTTTTCGAAAGCAGGCTGAAACTTTTCTCTCTGCCACGCCGTGGCTTTTAGCATGACCCAGACACAACGTCTGTACATCACTGAGAGGACAAGAAAATGATGAAATCCCTGATCAACAGCGTAGCCGTAGTTGCGATCACTTGCTCAGCAGCTTTTGCTGCTAGTCATTCCGCCGAGAACCCGATGGTGGGCGGCGCGCCGATGTTCGCCGACAAAAACATCGTTGAAAACGCCGTTAACTCTGCCGATCACACAACGCTTGTGGCCGCTGTTCAGGCTGCTGGTCTGGTGGAGACTTTGCAAAGCGAAGGCCCGTTCACTGTTTTTGCTCCGGTCAACGCAGCATTTGATGCGCTGCCCGAAGGCACTGTTGAAACCCTGCTTAAACCAGAGAACAAAGACCAGCTGACCAAAATCCTGACCTGCCATGTGGTTGCAACCAATGCATTGGCAGATGCGATCCGCGGTATGGTCGATGACGATAACGGCAAGCACCCCGTACCGACGGTCGGCGGCTGCACACTGCAAGCCACCTATGATGGCGATGAGATCTTTATTGAAGACGAGATGGGCAACAAAGCCACCGTGACCATTGCAGATGTCAAACAATCCAACGGCGTGATCCATGTGATCGACAAGGTTCTTCTGCCTGCCATGTAATAAACGCCAAACCTTCCGGCGCTCAACCTTCCTTGGGCGTCGGTTTTTCTTCAATAAAAAATCGAAAATGGAAATATCAAAATGAAACGCACGCTTATTGTTTTGGCCCTGAGCCTGTCGACTGCAACCTCTGCCTTCGCTGCGAACCCGGATGTAGGCGGCGCGCCAATGTTTGAAACGAAAAACATCGTCGAGAATGCTGTTAACTCCGCTGATCACACCACGCTTGTCGCTGCTGTGCAGGCTGCTGGTCTGGTTGAGACGCTCCAAACACCTGGTCCCTTTACGGTATTCGCCCCTGTCAACGATGCCTTTGCAGCGCTTCCTGCTGGAACCGTTGAAACCCTGCTCAAGCCTGAAAACAAAGATACTTTGGTGAAAATCCTGACTGCTCACGTCGTTGCAGGCGACATCTCTGCCAATCAGATCCGTCGTAACGCCGGTGCTGATGGTTTCTATCACATGCAAGCCGTCTCTGGAGATGCCCTGTCAGCGCAGGTGCGTGGCAATAATATTTATATCTACGATGAAAATGGAAACGCCGGGAAAATTACGATTTCTGATGTGAACCAGTCGAACGGTGTCATCCATGTGGTGAACAAAGTTCTGTTGCCGAAGTAACAGGGAGGCTTTGGTAACCAGAAGGCCCGCCTGATCCTCTCAGGTGGGCCAATTTATTCAGGAAAGGAAAGATCATGAAACGCCGCGACTTTATCGCCCTAACCAGTAGCTCTATTGCACTCGCCACCATGGGTCACGCCACAACAGGTGATTTCGAAATCACTCGTACAGAAGCCGAATGGCGTGCCATGTTAACCGAGGCAGAGTATCTGGTGATGCGCGAAGAAAAGACCGAACGAAAATTCGCCAGTCCCCTGAATAATGAGAAGCGGGATGGTGTGTATCACTGCAGAGGCTGTGATCTGGCGTTGTATTCTTCGGATACCAAATACGACAGCGGCACCGGCTGGCCCAGCTTTTGGGATGTCCTACCAAACGCTATTGGTACCAAAATGGACAATACGTTCTTTACAACCCGCACCGAATGTCACTGTCGTCGTTGCGGTAGTCACCTGGGACACATCTTCAACGACGGACCGCAGCCAACTGGTAAACGTCATTGCTTAAATGGTTTAAGCTTGGTGTTTCAAGCAGTATGAACAGCAAACCTCGATGGCTTCAGGCTTAGCGTACTATTCCGCCCCCAGCCGTAAGCGACCCCCAACCAGCCGCGCGCGGTTTTTTCTGACCCATAACTACACCGGCTATCCGCTGCTGCGGCAGGCGCGTGCCATGGTTGCGCGCGGCGATCTGGGGCGGATCCGGCTGGTGCAGGCAGAATATGCGCAGGACTGGCTGACCGACGTGATCGAACAGGAGGGTCACAAACAGGCCGCCTGGCGCACCGACCCCGCACAATCCGGCGCCGGGGCGATTGGCGATATCGGCACCCATGCCTTCAATCTCGCTTGTTTTGTCAGCGGTCTGGCGCCACAGGCGCTCTCGGCTGAGCTGCACAGCTTCGGGCCCGGACGTCAGGTTGATGACAACGCCCATATCCTGCTGCGCTATGCAGAGGGCGCGCGCGGTATGCTCTGGGCCAGCCAGATCGCGGTCGGCTGTGAAAACGACCTGCGCCTGCGCATCTATGGCGACAAGGGCGGGCTGGAGTGGGAGCATCAGGACCCCAATCAGATGCGCTTCACCCGCTTTGGGGAACCCAAACAGATCCTGACCCGCGGCGGCGCTGGTGTTGGCCCGGACTGGACCCGCGTTCCGCCTGGTCACCCGGAGGGATATCTGGAAGGCTTCGCAACGCTTTACACCGATATCGCCGAGGTGATCGAGACCGGCATCGACAATCCGATGCTGCCCGGTCTTCAGGCAGGGCTGGACGGGATGTGGTTCATCTCTGCGGCGCAGACCTCCTCTGCCGACGGGGGGGCCTGGATCCCCCGATAATCCCCACGGCTCACCTGATCCGACCAACCCGAAAAACCGCCATCCAAGGGGGACATCTCCTTGGATCCCGCGCCTGCGCGCGCCCGGCGCCATGTCATCCCCCCATTCGCTCCAACCCGAGGTTTTTTCCATGAATTTTGCTCCCACCGACCTGACCCACAGCTATATAGATGGCCGCTGGACGCCCGTTACCGGCACCCGGCGCAGCCCCGTCATCAACCCCGCCACCGAGACCCCGGTGGCCATGTTGCATCACGCCGGTCCTGCGGATGTGGAGGCTGCCGTGGCAGCGGCGAAGCGCGCCAATCTGGCGGAAGCACTTGGCAGCAAGGATAACCGGGTCGCCCTGTTGGAGCGGATCAGAGCCGGTTTTGACAGCCGCCGGGACGACCTCGCGCAGGCGATCTCGCTGGAGATGGGGGCGCCGATTGATCTGTCCCGCAACGCGCAGGCTGAAACCTTCCTCATTCAGCTGGATGCCACCCTTGATGCCCTGCGTGGATTTGACTTTGCCGAGACGCTGCACAACGGCGATCATCTGATCCGCCAGCCCACCGGCGTTGCCGGGCTGATCACCCCGTGGAACTGGCCGATCCACCAGATCAGCCTCAAGGTTTTTGCAGCCCTCGCAGCGGGCTGTCCTGTCGTGTTGAAACCCAGCGAGCATACACCGCTCAACGCCCGCATCTTTGCCGAGATTCTGGACGCCGCCGACCTGCCGCCCGGTGCCTTCAACCTGCTCAACGGCGATGGGGCCTCGGTCGGGGCGCAGCTCACCGATCATCCCGATGTGGCGGTGATGTCCTTCACCGGCTCCACCCGCGCCGGGCTTGAGATTGGCGCCAGCGCGGTCCGCCGTGGGGCCCGCTGCGCGCTGGAAATGGGCGGCAAATCCCCCTGTCTGGTGTTCGAAGATGCCGATCTGGATCAGGCAATGGAGAAAATCCTGGCCAAGACCTTTCCCAACTCCGGGCAGAACTGCAACGCGCCAACCCGCATCCTGATTGAGGCCAGCGCCTATCCCGCCGCCAAAGAGGCCGCACAGCGCGCCGCCGCCATCTGGACGCTGGGCGATCCCGCCCGGCCCGGCGATCACCTCGGGCCGGTCGCCAATGGCCGACAGTTCGACCATATCCAGACGCTGTTGCACAGCGCGATTGCCGCCGGGGCCACAGTGCTTTGCGGTGGGGCGGGGCGCCCCGACGACAGGGAAACCGGCTATTTCGTCAAACCGACGATTCTGGCGGATGTGGCGCGCAACGCCGAGGTTGTGCAGCAGGAAATCTTTGGCCCGGTGATCGTGCTGCAACCGTTTGAGGACCTCAACGACGCCATCGCCATGGCCAATGACAGTGAATTCGGGCTCGCCGGCTATGTCTATTCCAGCACCCCCGCTATCCAGTCCGCAGTGATCCGGCGGCTGGACTGCGGCATGGTCTTCGTCAACGGCGCCGACCTCGCCCCCGGCAGCCCCTTCGGCGGAACCAAGAAATCCGGCATCGGCCGCGAGGGCGGCCCCTATGGCATCGAGGAATTTCTGGAACTGAAACTGGTGGCCCGCCCCGCATGACGCGGAGGGCCCGTGATGCAGCGCCGTACTGTAATGCGAATTATGTAAAAAAAATTACCGCACGCGACACTTGCTTTGACCGCAGGCCGACCTCACCGAGGAATAACCATCAGGTGGGCGGCCTGCATGGGTGAGCCACTCACGCGCCAGCGAAATTTCTGGCAGCTGACGGGTACCGCATCACCGTTGCTCGTCTCACAGACATAGGCGCTGCCGCTGGACGAGATCTGACGGCAGTGTTTGAGACGCACCCAGTGGGGGGTCCATTGCGGTACGGGGTGAAATGACACTCTAAGCGTTCTCGCAATGCCGTTTGGCGATGCTGAGCACGGTATTCTTGCTGATGCCGAGGTTGCGTGCAATCCAGCGAGAACTACGACTTTCTTCAACCGCGGCAAGAACATCCGGAGCAAGTAGGTCTGATTTTGGACGCCGTCCCGGCTGACGTCCAAGTTTTTTGCCACACACTCTGGCGGCAGCCAGGCCGGATTTCACACGCTCGCTGATCAGGTCTCGCTCAAACTGCGTGATCCCAGCCAGCATCGTTGCCATCATGCGCCCGTGTGGCGTGTCCAGCGGGATAGTTCGGTGACCAGCACAGCGTCGACACTCCGGGCATGGGCCAGCTCCATGACTTTTGATCACTCCACGCGGTCCGACTTGGTGCCAGACGCGGTTTCCTTAAAAACGCCCATCACTGCATAACCGCCACGCTCCGCAAATCCGGCCAAATCGCGCAACTGGCGTGCCTATTGTCGCAAACAGACACTTGTTCAATGGGTACATTTTAATGCCCCGCCGCAATCTTCTGACCGAACGACAACGTGCATCGTTATTTGAGCTTCCCTCTGATGAACCCTCGCTTCTGCGGCTCTACACTTTGCCTGACGAAGACTTGGAGCAGATCAATCAGCGCCGCCGCCCGAAAAACAGACTGGGGTTTGCGCTTCAGCTATGCGCGCTGAAATATCCAGGACGAGCGCTGACATCGGGCGAACTGATCTCTCATGATGCGCTTGCCTTCATGGGAGATCAGTTGGGTCTCACCGGTGAGGCGTTGCTTTCATATGCCGCACGACGGCAAACCCGGCAGGAACACATCGAAGCACTGCGCAGCTCGTACGGCTATCGGGCATTTTCAGGCCGCGGTGCCCGCGAATCGCCTTTGGGAAGTGACCGCGTGTATTCATCTGCGGGATGCCCTTCGATCAGACGATGTGTGGCCTAAGCAATCTCGGCGCTATGGTGACCTGAAACAGGTTTTGATCCCAATAACGGTGGCAGCGAAGAATGGCGCGATTCCGGGCGACGCGATCAAGGATGGCGTTCTCAGCCTGAGCCGTTTGCCAACAAAGCACCTTCTGACGCAGCCGCTCCCTTGTTCGATCTATACAAGCGCGTTCCAGACACACGGATCACCGACATCATGCTGGCGGTGGATGGGGCGACCGGGTTCACCGATGCGTTCACCCACCTGCGCACCGGTTCACCGCCGAAAGACAAGATCAGCCTGATGAATGTGCTCTTGGCCGAGAGGCTGAACCTCGGGTTGAGCAAGATGGCCGAAGAAGCGGTGATGGTCACTACCGACATACGCTGCACCACGCTTGAACGCGAAAGACGCGGGACTCACCCGCCTTTCGCTGGTGCGGACATTGCTTGTGCAGATAACCCTTGCGATGATGGCGAGGCCGTTTCGGCAACGCAGCGGACTTCCCCAAAACGGCGGTTCAATCGCGCCGAACTCGGCGATTTTCAAATCTACCCTTCGCGCAATCCGACTCCACAATCTAGGAGTGGTCAGTGCGGTTGTCCGCCGCGCTTGCACTAATGTTGGTCGCCACATACGCAGGTTATTGCAATTTTTGTCACGTCTATTTGAACTTTGCATCCTTTTTGGGTTTTGGTCTTCGGTGAAATGCCCGACGGCCATAGGGTAGTCAGTATTGCTCCGACCATTCTGGCGGACGGTTGGTTGCAACGACGGGCAAAGGAAACGAAGCGCTTTAAACACGGTCAGGATCGTGGACAGTCGACCCAAGCGCAGCCAATATTGACCGCAAGGGGATACCGTTTGGCAAACCCAGGTCGAGGCGGATGTTGTCGTCGTCATTGAATAGCATCCGGGAAGCTTCGCCCGACTGGAACGATTTCAGTTGGAGGAATTGAACCTCTCACGATATTCATTTGGCGAAACATGCAGGCTTCTGTGCAAGGCGCGCCGCATACGTTCTTCATCACCAAATCCAGTCTTTAAGGCGATCGTTTTAACCGGCAATCCACTGCCCTCCAGTAGCCGGCGCGCGGCATCCACACGCATCGTCTCGACGGCTTTGGCGGGAGATTGACCGGTCCTACATTTGTAGACGCGTGAAAAATTTCTGGCGCTCATTTTTGCGATTGTCGCAAGTTTCTCAACACTGATCCGCGACGCAAGGTTGTTCTCGATCCAGGTATGCAACTCATCAAACTGGCCCATCGTATCTTTCGACTGGTTGGTCAGAACCGCACTAAACTGAGACTGCCCCCCAGGTCGCACCATGTAGGCAACCAGTGACCGCGCCAGCGCCAGCGAAACGTGTTTTCCGCAATCCTCGGCAACCATCGCGAGCGCCATGTCGATGCCCGCTGTGACGCCAGCGGAGGACCAAAAACAGCCGTCGTTTATGTAGATCGGATCCATTTCAACGCATATATGCGGGAAATCGGATTGCAACTGCGCGCAGTCGTTCCAATGGGTCACAACCCTACGGCCCTCCAACAATCCGGTCGCTGACAGAACATAGGCACCAGTGCAAACCGAACCCACTCGCCGGCTACGTGCGACCAGATACCTGATGCAATCCAGTAAATCCGGATTTTGTGATGCAGCGTACGCACCTTCACCGCCTGAGATGATCAACGTATCAATGACAAGCGCACGGCAGTCTTCGAGTGCGCGGGTTGCGACCGGCAAGACCGTATCGGTAGGCGTGTCGCCGCCCCCCGATGAAGCGACAACAACTTCGTAGCAATTTTCTATCTCGTCGTTGGCATCCGAGAAGACCTGTAGCGGACCGGCGATATCAAGAAGTTTCACCTGTGGGAAAACGACAAACAGAACCGTCTTCGGAGTTTTGGCATTTTTAGAGGGCATATTGTCATTTATGCCAAGCTTCGTTCGATAGTCTAGACATGCCCTACAGAAAGGTCGCTGGTATGCTGGCTCTCAAACCGAATTGTGAATGTTGCGGCGTAAACCTGCCGCCAGAGACCGAAAATGCCCGCATTTGCACCTTTGAATGCACATTTTGTGCCGAGTGCAGCGATACATTTTTTCAAGGGGTTTGCCCGAACTGTGGCGGTGATCAGGTGCGGCGGCCGATCCGGCCACCGAGTTTCCTGAGAGACAACCCCCCGTCTGACAAGCGGTTCATTAACAGCAATGCGTCTTGGTATAAGACCCTTTTCCCAGACGCGACCAAATGATCAATTCATCAGCCTATGGTCGCCTTGTCCGACTTTTTCTCCGATCATTCAGCATGCCAACACACTACGCGATCCGAGCAAACGTCAGCGACACTTTCGCCATGCTTACATTTCAATTCCCTGATGTGCAAAAAAGACCGCAGTCACGCAGGAAAACCCGTCAATGATTGGTTCCAGTTTTCTTGCGCGAGCCCTGGATTTGCTTTCCGGGACGCTGCGCCGGGCGCGCGCGATATTCGCTAGGTGGGATGCCGCAAGCCGCAGAGAAAACCGAATTGAATTGACGAATGCTGCCGAACCCGGCCTGAAAGGCAATATCGGATGTCTTTGTATCCCCGCCGTCCAGCAGCCGCGCGGTTTCACATTCGTCGAAACTCAACATGTTCCCAAGCCAACATCCGCCAGCAGGCTTGTCGAAGCTTGTCAGATTTCACGGTCCGGAATCCGCCAGTGTGCCTTGCCAGATTGTGGAATGAAGAAATGAGGATTTGTGGCCGCTTCAAGACAGGACTTCACTCAATATGAAACGGAATATCGAACATACCGCGATGGTGGCTGTTGCGGGGTCCGGCTTAGTCTGGGGGATTTATTGGATCCCTTTGCGTGCCCTGACCGACGCAGGTGTCTCGGGCGCCTGGGCCGTGTTTCTGTTCTATCTAATCCCCACACTGCTCCTGCTTCCGATCTACTTCTTGCGATGGCGGAACCTGATGCGAGGTGGTTGGCCTCTGAATTTTTCCGGTATGCTAGCGGGAGCATCGCTGGTGCTCTATGCCGGGGCGCTTATCTTCACCGATGTGGTGCAGGCGCTGCTGCTGTATTACCTAACCCCCTTTGGAGCACCTTGCTGGCACGCGTGACGATCGGCGAGACCATCTCAGCCACGCGATGGGGTACGATCGGGTTGGGCCTGGTTGGATTGATGATCGTTTTGGAACTTGATGCCGGGTTTTATTGGACCTTCAACGTCGGAGATGTGATGGGGTTGGCGGCAGGTATCGTCTGGGCCTTGGCTGCGGTACGAATGCGATCCGATGACAAGAACAACGGGCTGGATTTTACCCTGTCCTACTTTGCTTGGGGCAGTTTCGCCGCGCTTCTGCTGACATCCCTTCCGCAGGCAGGAACATATTCTGCACCCGATTGGCAAACCGTTGTCAATGTACTGCCCTGGTTGGTGCCGGTAGTGGGCTTTCTTGTGGTCCCGCCGGCATTCGCTGTGATGTGGGGCGCAACCTTGCTCAGCCCCGGTTTGCTCGGGATTTTGTTCATGACCGAGATCAGCGCGGGTGTCGTAACTGCCGCCATCTGGGCGGGAGAACCTTTTGGGCTGCGCGAGATCACAGGCATAGGAGTAATATCATTAGCCGGATTGTGGGAACCAGTCATCGGGCTGGTCAAAGCAAGCCCCCGGACAAAGAACCTCACCGCTGGATGCGATAGGCGAAGTTGAAAGCGGAGTACGAACCACGCCTGAAGAAAGAAAGATTGGTGCATCATGGATAAGACAGACTGGCAGCACGAATTTGCGGATGTGAACGGGATTAGCCTCCACTATGTCAGACAGGGGCATGGCCGCCCATTAGTTCTTCTGCACGGGTGGCCGGAGTTCTGGTACACATGGCATAAAATCATTCCCGGGCTAAGCACCGCGTTTGACGTGATCGCACCCGATCTGCGCGGCTTTGGCCAGAGTGAGAAACCCGACGCGCCTGCTGACAAGGCTTATACGCTTGATTGCCACCTGACCGACTTCGTATGCCTGCTCGATGCACTTGGGCTGGAGAAAGTCGGTATTGTCAGCCACGACATTGGGGCGACTATAGCTCATTCGTTTGCGCGACAGTTTCCTGATCGTGTCGACGGGCTGTTTTTCTTCAACATCCCCTATGCCGGTATTGGCGCAAGGCAGATCGCACCAGAGAATTTCAACGAGATCTGGTACCAGGGCTTTCATCAGCAAAAATGGGCCGCTGAGCTTATCGGATCGAGTCGCGAAACGGTTCGTATCTACTTGAAAAATCTGCTTGCACACTGGGCTCAGGATCCGAACGTCTTTGACGATGACCTGGAAGTCTGGGTGGACAACTTCCTTCAGCCAGGCAATCTGCAAGGAGGCTTCAACTGGTACGCCGCATTCCACCCACTTCGCCTAGCCATGATGAAAGGCGAAGCACCGCCGGTTCCCTCAATCGATACACCGACATGTGTACGTTGGGGAGCAGACGAGCCTTTCCTGAAAGTCGAATATGCAGACAAACTAGATGAGTATTTTTCGAACTTGGACTTTAAGCCAGTCCCAAATGCCGGCCACTTTGTGCACTATCAACGGCCATCCTATTCGGAACAGGAGATTAAACATTTTTTTGGCTCTCTATAGACCGATAAATTGATCCATGTCCTATTGAAGTAATTTCGGTTCATGCCGGTTGAAACCATTAGAATTGTAGGATCCCTAGCTCCGGTCTTTCTCGACCGCAAAGCAACGACAAAGAAAAATATCAAGACAATCGGGCGAGCTGCAGACAAAGGCGCACATCTGGTTGCGCTCGGTGAAACACTTTTACCCGCATATCCTTTGTGGTTGACGCGCGCTGATGCTGCTCGATTTGATTCCGGCATTCAAAAAGACTTGCATGCGCTTTATCTCGCGCAATCGGTCTCAATTCCGGACGGACACCTGTCGCCGATCTGCAGGACCGCAGACCAACGTAAGATCGCGGTTGTGCCAGGCATCGCAGAACGCACCGCTGACCGTGGCAATCACACGCATTGTTGCTCTTGCGTTTTCATTGACGCCGACGGTCAAATTGCGTCGGTTCATCACAAGCTGATGCCGACATACGAAGAACGACTCAGTTGGGGAATTGGTGGAAGCCGCGGGACGCCAGCGCCGTGCTATGGGGAAAGCGCGGGCTCCGGTCCCTGATACAGGTTGGAGTTCTGCGGGTTTTTCTGAGTTTGGAGGCTCAGCGTCGGGTTTTTTGACATAGGGTTGAGCATTCTCGTGTGCTGTGTCGCAATAGCCCTGCTCCCGCCGCGACGCGTTGATGGCATTGAGCCAAAGCTTGTATTTGACCGGCATGTTGCGTGTCGGATCAGAGGATGCTCAGAAGATTTGCGATTCATCATGTGGCCTGCTTTCTTGGTGGCGCTCGGGTTTGAGGTAACTGCCCACGCTGGAAGGTCTCGATGATGCGCATTGGCCCACCGCAGTCAGGGCATGGCTCGCGCAACGTGAGGGGCGATGGCGCTTCGTCAGGCGGTTGGTATGGTTCAACGGATTTGATGTCCCCGAGCAACGCGCGGATCTGAGCGACGTTCTCGTTGCGCCCGCTGCCCGCGAGGAAGCCGTAGTGGCGGATGCGGTGGAAACGGTCTGGCAGCACAGGCCTCAGAAAGCGGCGGATGAACTCGTCGGGCGGCAGGCGCATCACCTTCTTCCCGTCCCCGCGCTTGATCCGGTAATCCTTCCATTTAAACGCCACGGTGTCGGCGTCAGCGCTGACGAGCCGATGGGTTGAGCTGGCGACGCGATGTGTGTACCGGCTCAAGCAGGCAAGCACCGCCTCTGGCCCGCCGAAGGGTGGCCTAGCATAGACCACCCAATCCACTTTGCACAGCGGGGCCAGCCATTTAGCGAAAGCGTTGGCGTCCGTCAAATCGATGAGATCGCGGATTACCTTCAGCGGTCCGAAACTGTGCAAGGCCATCAGCCCTTCGACACACAACCGCCGGAACAGCCGCGACAGCACGGGTACATGCAGAAAGAACCCCGGCTTGCGCGCGACCCATCGGCGGCCGCCCCGCGACAGCCTACCCCCTGGGACGATCAGGTGGATGTCGGGTGATGGGTCAACGCTGATCGCCAGATGTGCAGCCCGCTGGTCATGCCAACGCGGGCGCCGAGGCGTTTGGGATCGGCAGCGATGGTCGCCACTGTCTTCACCGACGCCTTGAACAGGAGGCCGTAGACCGCGCGCTTGTTCCAATGCGCAATGCGTGCAATCTCCGCCGGGAGCGTGAAGACCACGTGGAAATACGCGACGGGCAACAGGTCTTCGGCACGTGCTGCCATCCAGTCGCGGGCCGCAGGTGCCTGGCACTTTGGACAATGCCGACTCTTGCAGCTGGTATAAGCGATATGCGGATGGTTGCACTTGCTGCAGGCGGCTACATGCCCGCCGAGCGCTTCTGTGCGGCAGGCCTCAATCGCTGACATGACGCGCAGTTGGCTCAGGTTCAGAAGCCAGCATTGGCCCGCTGATAGGCAGGACCATGAGTGCGAAAGATATCAGCAACCTCCAGCTTCGGGCGCGGCAACGTCTCAGCCCGTCACTCCACCCTTCAGCCCTTAAGTTGCACCAGCAACTCGTAGGGGCTGGTGGTGTCGCGGATCAGCTTGGCTGCAGCATGGGTGAAGCGCGCCGTCGTGCTCAGATTGGCGTGTGTGAGCAAAACCTGGATCACGCGGACGTCTGTCCCCGCTTCAAGAAGATGGGTCGCAAAGCTCTGACACGCGACGCCCGGTGCCAGAGGAAATGCTGAGCGCAGCCCGACACGTCGCGTGTTATAAGTCGATGGCGTGACGGGCGTGTCCATCATATGAAGTTGGTAGGCGCGCAAGTCTTCGAACACCGCAGCATCCGGCGCCCGCCCAAGGTACTCGGCAAGATACCGAACCGCACTGATATGCTCTTTCCGTGGATCATGGTGCGCATCACCACCGTTGCTCAGCCATTGCCAGCCGGTCGGGCGCCTCAAGCAGCCGGATCATCCTGAGACCTAGCCGGGCCGCCAATGCTGGTCATGCGGCCCCGCCCCGTGACAGCCCGGCAAGCAGGCGCTAGCATCAGACCAACTGCACAACCGGAGGCACCGATGGCCGCCCCTCTTCTGCTCAGAAATCGCAATTATCGCCTGTTGTTCACGGCCGGGGCGCTGACCAATCTGGGCGATGGGTTCATCCTGTTGGCGCTGCCCTGGCTGGCCACGCTGATGACCCGTGATCCGGTGGCCATCGCCGCTGTGGCCGCCGCCGGGCGGCTGCCGTGGTTGTTCTTTGCGCTGCCTGCCGGGGTGATTGCGGATATGACCGACCGGCGCAAGCTGATCGCCCGCGCCGATCTGTTGCGTGCGGTGATCGTGCTGGCGATCCTGATGCTGGCACTCAGCGAGCCAGTGCCGGGGGCAATCTGGGCGCTGGCCGGGCTGGCCTTTGTCTTGGGGGCGGCGGAGGTGATCCGCGACAATGCCGCCCAGACCATCCTCCCCGATATTGTCGCCGCCACCGATCTTGAGGCGGCGAATGGCCAGATGTGGACGGCCGAGCAACTGACCGGTCAGTTCATCGGCCCGCCTCTGGCAGGTCTGCTGATTGCAGCCGGCATTGCCATCCCCTTTGGGCTTGATGTGGTGGCGCTGGTGCTGGCGGCGGGCTTTGTCGGGTTGATCAGCCTGTCGCCCCGTGCCCCGGTCCAGCAAGGGTTTCGCAAGGCGCTGATGCAGGGCATCCGCTTCATGCGCAGCGACACCCTGCTGCTGCGTCTTGCCATCGTGCTGGGCATCGCCAATTTCCTCGCCACTGCAACCATCACCGTTCAGGTGCTCTTTGCGCAGGAGGTGCTCGGCCTCAGCGCGACGGAATACGGGTTTGTCCTGTCAGTTGCCGCTCTGGGGGCCGTGACGGGCAGCCTGATTGCACCGCGCCTCAGCCGTCTGATCGGGGTGCAGCCCTGTCTATATCTGTCAATTGCAGGCTGGGCGGTCGGCTATGCGCTGATCGGGATCAGCAGCAACGGTGTCGTCATGGCGCTGGCGATGTTTGGTGTGATGGCGGCAGCCATGGTCTGGAATGTGATCACCGTGTCCTGGCGCCAGCGGCGCATCCCCTCCGAGCTGCTGGGCCGGGTGAACAGCATCTACCGCTGCTTTGGCTGGGGGTCTATGCCATTGGGCGCGCTGGCCGGTGGCACTGTGGTGGCGCTGCTGGAGCATGACCTGGGCCGTGACATCGCCCTGCGCGCTCCGTTTGTGCTATCGGCAACCTGCTGTCTTCTACTGTTGGCCTATGCCACCTTCCGGCTGCGGCTGGACTGACCAGGCGGGACGAGAGCGGGCAGGCAGAAACCTGCCCGCCACATCTCTGTCAGGACACCGTTTCCATCGCCGCAACCCCTGCCGTCGGCGGGGTAGGAGACGAGCGCTGAGCTTTGGGTCTTTCCTCCAGCTCAGCCAGGCACCGCAAGATCTGGCTCGCTCCCTGCCGCACCTGATCCACATCAATCGCATAAGACAGGCGGATATTGTCCGGTGCCCCAAAGTGGCGCCCGGGAACAGCTGCAACCCCGTAGCTGTCCAACAGCAGATCGCAAAGATCCTCATCGGTGCTG
The DNA here is from genome assembly GCF_002407245.1 of Phaeobacter piscinae. Taxonomy (NCBI): domain Bacteria; kingdom Pseudomonadati; phylum Pseudomonadota; class Alphaproteobacteria; order Rhodobacterales; family Roseobacteraceae; genus Phaeobacter; species Phaeobacter piscinae. Next base: position 72,013 of record NZ_CP010684.1, read on the forward strand.
ATCATCTGCGTCCCATGCATGGACCCGAACACCCGGGAGATGTCAGGAAACAGGTAAAAGGCCCCCCCGGGGCGGGCGCAACGGATCTGCGGTGCGCTGTCAAAGGCAGTCAACAACAGGTCACGTCGAGCCCGGTAGCCAGACGTCATCCGCTGCGAAAACCCCTGGTCGCCACCCAGCGCCTCCGCTGCCGCGGCAGCAACCATGGGCGGCATATTTGAGATCGAATTGCTGTTCAGCACCGTCACAGCCTCCGCCACTTCTGGCGCCGCCGCCAGCAGCCCCGCGCGCCAGCCCGGCATCCCATACAGCTTTGAGATACTGTCCACCTTGATGATCCGCGGCGCCAGATCCGGGGCAATATCCAGCAGATGCGGACAATGCTCATCCGTATAGACAAATCGCTGATAGACATCATCGCTGATAATCCAGACATCGTGGCGGCGCAGCACTGCGGCCAAAGCCGCCAACTCTGCCCGGCTGTACAGTGCACCGGTGGGGTTGGATGGGTTGTTCAGCACCAGCGCCACGACCCGTCCACCCAACGCCGCCTCCAACGTTGCCGGATCCAACTTATAGCCCTGTTGCAACCCGCAGTATGGCGTGCGCACCGCCACTCCACTCAGCCGCGCGATGTCAAAATATGTCGGCCAGCAGGGCGCGGGAATAACCACGGTATCACCGGGTTCGAACAGCACCTGAAACAGAGAATAGAGCAAGTGTTTACCCCCCTGCCCCACGGCGATGCTCTCCGGACCGAATTGATCCTGCCCCAGCTGGGTTAAATAATGCAGATACGCGGCGATCAGTCCCGCCTCCCCGCGACTGGGGCCATACCGGCACTGATCCGCATGGATGGCCGCGATGGCGGCGTCATAGACCCGCTGCGGCGGCGTGAAATTGGGCACACCGATCGAGAAATCGACCACGGGCTTGCCGCGCGCCTGAATGCGGCCCGCCAACTCAAGGATCGGGCAAAAGGGTGTATTGCGATGGTCCGTGGCCAGGTCAGGCATGGTGGCCTCGCTCAACAAAGGGAAAGACCATAGCCGTGTGGGTATCCAGATGAGCCATCACGCCACGCTTTCCATCGCCAATGCCTCCGCCGGAGCTGGCCCCCGCTCGCCCCGATCACGGGCGACCGCTTCGGCCATCTTCGTGGCCGCAGCCGTGATGATGTCCAGATTGCCCGCAGACGGATCCAGATAATCCCCGGCCCCTGTCACCCGCACCATCGTGAACAGCCGATCCCCGGTGACATGTGGCTCGACAATCACGTCATAGCCTGGAACAGCTGCCCGCAGCCGCGCCACGGCCCTGGCGATGGCCGCCTCGGTCGCTGCTAGATCATGCTGCGCCGCCAGTGCCGAAATCGCAGTCTGCATATAAACATTGGGCTTGGCCGGGTTGATGTTCAGGATCGCTTTGACGTTGCAGCAGCCAGTGAACTGTCTCAGAGCGCTCTCGGTGGTCTCGATGTAGTGATTGAGGTTCAGCCGTGTCGCTGGTCCAGCACTTTCCGCGCTGATTGAGGAGACCACCTCAAGGTAATGAATATCCGGGTTGGCCTCCGTCATCGCCTGCGCAATCGGGATCGAGGCCTGACCTCCACAGGTGATCATATTAATGTTGCGCGCCGCCAGCAGATCATCGCCATTCAGAGACGGCACGCAAAGCGCGCCATTGGGGGCCGGCGTCAGATTGATCACCACCTTCCCTGCCGCCTCCAGCATTGGCGCATGGGATTGATGCGCGGCCGAGGATGTGGCGTCGAACACCAGATCAAATGTGTCGAGTGCAGCAAACAGCCCCTCCGCGCCGCGATCCGTCACCGCAACACCCCGTTCACGGGCCAATGCCAGCCCCGGTGAGGCTGCATTGCGCCCTGCGAAAAGCGTACACTCCAGCAGTTCCGAGCGCTGTACTTTGCACAACACGTCGCAGCCAATGTTGCCGCTGCCGATAATGGCGGTTTTTAGGGTCATGTCGTCACTCCTTCACGGGGATGCGTCGGTGTTTGAGGTGCAGATTTCGACAGGCGCGCCGCTGCTGAGATGATCAGGTCTTCCTGTCCGGCAACAGCGTTGCAGCGCGACAGTTCCTCATAGATAAACCGGGGGGCGACGCCAAAATCCTGCGCCGCGCGGGTCACGTGTTTTTCAAATCCTGCGCAGACGCCGTAGATGCCACTGATCAGGTTGGAGGTTCCCACGATCGTACGGCGCTGCACCGGAGGCAGATCCGGCAGCGCCTCCACCGCTTCGCAGAGCGCAAACACATCGGTGCCGGTCTCAAACCCATAGCGTTCCAGCACAGCGCAGAGCACCTCCAGCTGGGTATTGCCGGCACCAGCCCCAAACCCGCGCAGGGTGCCATCCAATATGGTCGCCCCGGCTTCGGCGGCAGCAACGGAATTGGCAATCGCTAGACCCAGATTATTGTGCGCGTGAAAGCCAACTGGAACCCCCAGTTCAGCGGCCAGCAAACCAATCTTCACGCGGGTGTCACGCGGGTCGTAATTGCCTGCGGAATCCATCAGGACAATGGCGTTTGCACCATAGGAAACCTGACGCTGTGCCTGCGCCAGCAGCACGTCCGCAGGGGCCATATGCGTCATCATCAGCACCCCTTGCACATATTTGTCCTGACTGCGGGCGTATTCGATATAGCTCTGGGTCAGATCGCCCTCGGTACAATGTGAGGCGATGCGGAACACATCAACGCCGATATCAATCGCTGCCTTGATATCGGAAATCTTGGCAAAACCCGGGATCGCATGAATGCCCAGTTTGGTACGGGTCAAATTTGCGCGGGCGGTGTTCAGCATCTCGCGGTCCGCATGGCGCGCCATCCCGAGCTGTAAGGAGGACGCCCCCAGACCATTGCCATGTCCGACTTCAACCACATCCAGCCCGCAGTCATCAACGGTCTGGCAATAGGCGGCGATATCATCAAGGCTGAGCGTGTGGGCAATGGCGTGATTACCGTCGCGCAGAGTCGGGTCGTGGATGGCAATGGCCATGGTCTGGCTCCTTGTCATGGATCAGGGATGAATGATGAAAGTAAAAAGGGGGGCTGCGCGATCCTGCCGGATTACCTCAGCTCAATCTGGGCTACGGCTGCCTCGGTATGAGCGAGGGCCTGCTCCCGGCTGTCACCGCGGGCCAGCACATAGGCCACCCGCGATGCAGCAGACAACACGGTATCATAGCGGGTTCCGGGTTCGGCAGAGGAATGCACGCGCGTTACGCCTTCTGCTCGCGCGGCGAGGTCCAGTCCTGTGATCGCGTCCAACACCCGGTCCTGCGCGAATATATATCGGATCGCCATCGCCTGCGCGGCGGCGGGGGGCGCACTATAGTCCAGCCCCAAGATTGCGGCAAACGTCTCCTTGAAGACATCGGCACCGGTGGTCTCCAGGGTCAGCTCCCAGATCTGATCGCCGCCATTGCGTGTCTGTGTCTCGATCACATAGACTTCCCCGTCACTCACCTTCACCTCGGTATGGGCAGGTCCGGTCCGGTAGCCGACCGCATCCAGCAATATGCGGACCCGCTCACCGATGCAGGCTGCGTCCTCGTCGCTCAATGCGGCGGGCTGAACATGGCCGCTTTCGATAAAGTAGGGCGCGCCGCTGGTGGATTTTTCGGTGATGGTCAGAATGCGGTGCTCGCCCTCCACCGACATGGTCTCGACGCTATATTCCGCGCCGGGAATAAAGGCTTCGGCCATCAGTTCCTCACGGCCCACCTGCAATGCATGGGACAGCGCAGTGCTGATATCCGTCGTGGCATCGACAAAATAGACGCCTTCGCTGCCTCCGCCCTCCGCCGGTTTGATGACACAGTCACCATGGCGGGCGGCGAAAGTGGCGATCTCTTCCGCAGTCCCTATTCGGGCAAAGGGCACATCCGCAATGCCGCAGGCGCGCAGCGCCTCCCGCATCCGCAACTTGTTGCGGGTCAGCTGTACCGTCGCCACCTGGCAGTTGCTGGGCAGATCCAGCGCCTCAGCGATATGCGCAGCCGTGAGAAAACCATATTCGGCAAAGGAGAATACCGCATCAAATGGCGTTTTACGGTGCAGCGCCTCTGCCAGTGCCACACTGCTGTCGATATCCTCATATTCTGTCACCACGACGGTTTCGGCATGATCCAGGAGGTGATCGGTCAGATGGGCACGGGTTTGAAGTGCGCTGTAGCGCAGCCCCATTTCGCCAATCCGGAAAAAGGTATGGTCACGCCCGCCGACCATCAGGATGTTCTGCATGGGCTTAGACATGACGCCCCCTCTCATCTGTAGTTTTTTCGATGCCCTGTGGGTCGGGGCGGAAGAAATCGCGGCTCATGAACATCGGCGCGATATGCAGAACCGACATGCGCAGCACATGGTTCAGCATTACAAAAGCAGGCTCCAATCCCAACGCGAGCGCTGTCGCAACCATGACCTCGACACCGCCGGGCACCCAGGACATGAACAACACCAGAAACGGCTGACCGGTCAGCAGGCTAAACCCGAACGCCATAGCGATTGTGATGCCAAAAGTGATTGAGGTGACGATCAGCCCGGCCCGCAGGTAGCTGGCAATATCGTGACGGGTGATATCTTTCAGCCGGATGCCGATTAGCCCGCCAAGGAGCGCCATAGCAAACAGCACCAGCGGCTCCGGTACCACAATTGGGTCGCCCCCGAGCCAGAGGTTCACCCCCGCCGCCAGCATCAACCCGGTCACCATATAGGGTGCCGGCATGGCAAAACGTTCCAGCACTCGTCCGGCGATATAGGCGCCTGCTGCCAGCAGCAAGAAAGAGACATACCCGGCCCAAATTGCGGTGTTATCAGGCCCATCAGGCACCGCGGCTATCTCCAGCGTCTCCTCCTGCGGCCCGGCAATCAAAAACACCGCAACCAGTAGCGCAATCATCCGCACCATATGGGCGAAAACCATCTTGGCCGATGTCTTGCCCTCCTCCCCGGTCAAGGTCATTACCGCTGCCATGGCACCAGGCACCGCCCCGAGAAGACTCTCGGTGCGGGTCCATTTCTCGACCCGATATAGCCAGGTGAAACCAACCGCCAACTGCGCTGACATACAGATCAGCAGCCCCGCAAGGATGGTCAGATCCGCCATCCCCTGAAGCATTTCGGCATTGAGCAGCGCACCAACGCTGGCCCCCAGAATGAGCTGGATCACCACGATTGCCGCGGGAGGCGTCGCCAGCGCCAATCCCATCCGGCAGGCTATCAGAACCAGCGCCGCCGCCCCTAGAAGCTGCCCCAAGGGCAGCCCGCTCAGATAGCCGAGAGCTGACCCGGCGCAGGCCAACAGAAGGGTGATAGCAAAATTCCGCAGCATCAACCCACGCTCCGCAGGGTGTCAACCGGGGCCAGCGCAGAGCGGGTGGCGATCCGGGCCTGATGATGAATCACATCAATATTGTTGACCATGTAAAACGTTCCGCAGGTCAGCTGACCCAGCGCAAACAATCCCGGCGAAGGGCGTCCGTCACGGGTGGTGACCCGGCAATCCTCAATCTGAACCTTGATACCGCCGGTTGCATCCCGTTCGGCGAACCCCTGATCCAACAGGCTGCGGATCAGCGGGTTGGCCTCATCCAGCCCCCGTTGCAGACCCGTCGCATTGACCACAGCGTCCACCTCAACAGTGCCATCGGCAAACTCCATGTGATAACATCCCTTACAGAAGGTGACATCGCGCAGACCACTGCGATGGCTCAGCGCACCGCTGGCTTGCAAGCCCGCAATGCGATCCGCATTGGTGCGCGAAATCGGCACCCGCATATTCGACCAGAGCCGATGGAAGTGGCGCAGAAACGCTGACTTTGCACGGTCGCTCAGACTGGCCCAAAGCTGCGGGATCAGCATATTCGTTTCGGCCAGGACGCTCGACACCAGATCATTGTCGGCGCTGTCGACCCCGCGCAGCAGATCGGCAAAACTAACATCCACCCCCTGATGCTGCATCTCAGCTTCAAAGACTTCCATCACCGCCGAAAGTGAAACGCGCCCGCCGTCTGAGCCCTCCCGCAAGGCCGCCAGCCCCTCTGTAGTCAGATGGCCCAGCGTCACCGGACGGTAGGCAGTGACCGCTTTGGGCAGCCCGGCCCGGCGCGACGTTATCAGCATCTTGCGGCCGTCCACACCAAGCGCCACGTCGTAGGCGGTCAGACGGCAGCCCAATATGCCCACCCGCAACTGCTGCAGCGCCTGGAGCCGCGCCGCAGGGTAGGGCGAACGAAAGTAACCGGGGGTGCCGCTGAGCCCATAGGGGTCCGCTTCAAGATTGGTGCCAAGGCACAGATACACCATGTCATAATCGGACCCGCTGCCGTTCCAGGACAGCTGATAGAGCGCATCCGGGCGGCGGCTGGGGGCAATCGCCTCCACTTCGGTTCCGATGATGCGGATCCGCCCACCGGCACCGCGCACCATCCCGCACAGCTCGTCGAACCGGCTTTGCAGGAACCGTCCGAACATCGCCCGCTGCAGGAACCCATCCTCATCCGCCGCTGCCTCCCGGGCACCGGTCTGCACAAGCCAATCACGAAAATCATTGCGGCGCGACAGATACATCAGTTTCAGAGGCCGGTTGAGAAGATTGGTCTCGGCATCCTCCTGATAGGCCACACCGGGCCCGAAACTGCGGCTCTTGTCGAACACATCCAGTGATAGCACCGACAGGTCGGGCAGCGTGGCAACCAGATTTTCCAGCACCGAGACACCGGCATAACCCGCGCCTAGCACGGCGATTTTCATAAGGGACATCCTTTTTTGGGCTTCGTGGATGGGGCGGGTGGGCTGATCAGGCTGCCGCAGCAGTCTGCCACTGGCAGGCACTGTGAAACCAATCCTCCAACTGCCGCAGACGCGCGCGCAACTCGGCCTCATCCCGGCCTTCGACGATGGCATTCAGAATTTCAGCATTGGTGAAGGCCATCTGACCATAATGTCGCCCGACGACGCCGCTCATCCGATAGGCCCGCACAAAGTCAAACGGACAATTTTCCGGCACAGTTTGCAGCACACCTTCTCGTGGCGGCACGCAAAGCTGACCAACCAGCCGCTCCGGCTCCGCCATCATCTGTGGCCTCAGTGTCCGTTGAAAACTGGGATCCCTCATCGCCTTGAGGTAGGTCATGCGCGGATCGATACCCCAGGCCTCGGTCATTTCCTGATTGAAGAACACACCGCCCAGTCGCGAGGCGATCTCCCCCAAAATAATCCGCCCCTCTGGCCTGACGAACACCTCCAGGTGAAACAACAGCGTTGGCGGCGAGGGCATCACTTCTTCGATCAGGCGACGGGAATAGGCGACCAGCCGGTCGCGCAGTGGTGTTGTCGCCTCCAGCATATGCAGGTCATGTGACCGCCCACCAAGGAAATCCAGCGCCGAAGTCATGACTCGAACCGGCGAGACCATGATCGGCTGCCCGGCCACATAAAGCCCGTTGACGATATAGTGGTCCCCCGCAACAAAGCATTCGATCATCGTGTTGTAGAAGGTGGAACTGGATTGCGTCGCCAGCCAGTCCGCCAGAGCCGCATCATCCCGGATCACGCAGACACCGTTGGAGCCGCGCCCGTCCCGGGGCTTCAGGACAACCGGATAACCCAGCCTGTCGACAAAGTGACGGATGTCCAGCGCACTGCGAACCACCGCCATTTCGCTGACTGGCAGACCTGCGTCCCGCGCCCGGATCTTCATTGCATGTTTGTCACGGAACAACTCTAGCTGCGCCGCAGCATTCTCGGACACTCCAAGGTAGTCATTCACCCGCGCCGCCCGCAGTACGTCGATCTCAGCGAGCGCGACACACAGCGGGTCCGACAGCGATCGCGCAATATCAATCGCCGCCAGTTCAACCTCTGGACTATCGTTGAAATTTTGAAAGAAGCGGATATCCAGCCCATCCTGGGCGCTGCGCGTCAATGCCTCTTTGGCGCTGGCACAGGTTAATATCACACTCTGCGGGCCGATAGCGTCAACCCAATCCGTAACTCCATGTTGTAGAAGGATTTTTGGCGGTAAAAATAGAATAATATTCATGGCAGGACGGAGCCTTTGGTAATGATTCAATAGGCTTTGATGGAAAGTTTCGTTCGCCTATTACGTGTTTTTACGCAACTTACAGGATGTTTATTATCCGTCAAGCGGCAGTTTTGTGAAACTTACACAACGTAAAGGTGAGCGTTTTCCGCCACCACGTCAGGCGGATTTCCCTTTTTCTGGGGCGTTCTTGCGCGGCCAATAAAGCCCGCATCCCATTGCATACAGCGACAAGGTGACCAGATGCCGCAACTGCACAACCACCTCGACAACCCCATAAAGAGGGTCTTCAAAGCATGATGGCCGCAGCGGTTTTCCGCCACGGCCATCGATATCTTTGAGCGACAGAGTCACCCAAAATGATTCACCCGTGATTCTGGCAACCCTCAGGCAACGCCCAGATCCTCCGCCGGACCGAAAAACTCGAAATGGATCCGATCCATATCGACATTCGCCGCCCGCAGCCCTGCGATGGCCATCGCCATGAACCCTTTGGGGCCGCAGATGTAGTAATCGGACATTGCCGTATTGGTATTAGCCGCCAGCCAATCCGGGGTGATCCGCCCCTCGACATCATAGCGCGCCGCTGCACGGTCCGCGTCACTCGGCGTTTCAAGGAAGATCACACTGCGCTTGGCCAAGGATTTGCTGAGCCCCTCCATCGCCAGATTGTCACCATCCACCGCCGCATGCAGGTAGGTGGCGCTGCGATCATTGGCCGCCAGTGTTTCCAGCATGGCGACCATCGGCGTCAGCCCGACACCGGCAGACAGCAACACCACTTCGCCCTCTGGTCGGTCCTTCAGCACAAAATCCCCCGCCGGGGCGGCCACCCGCAGCACGGTGCCCTCGGTCGCCACCTCATGCAGCCAGCCACTGATCACACCACCCGGCTCTCGCTTGACGGAGATCCGGTAGTATTCGCCATTGGGCGCACAGGAGATCGAATAGTTGCGCCGCGCCTTGCCAGTGTCCGGGTGATCAAAATCAAAGGCCAGATATTGTCCCGGTTGATGCCGCAGAACCGGCCCGCCATCCACCGGGCGCAACACGAAAGATTTGACCGAGGCGCTTTCGCGTACAATCCCGGTGATCGCAAATTCGCGCCAGCCCTCCCAACCGCCTTCGGCATTGGCGATATCATCATACATCTTGCGCTCTGCCTCGATCAGCAGGTTTGCCAGGAACCAATAGGCCTCGCCCCAAGCCTCCAGCACCTCCGAGCTTGCGGCCTGCCCCAGTACCGCCTTGATCGCACCCAGCAGTGCGGTGGCCACATGGGTGTAGTGTTCAGGCTTGATCTGCAGGCTGACATGTTTGTTGACAATCCGCTCCACCACGCTGCTCAGCGCGCCCAGATTGTCGATATTGCGGGCATAGCCAAGGATCGCGTTGGCCAGCGCCGCATGCTGGCTGGAGTCACCCTGCTGGTGCGACTGGTTGAACAGCGCCCGGATGTCCTCATCCGCCATCAGGCGGGTATACATCTCCGCCACGATGGCGCCGCCGTGGGCCTCCAGTGCGGGAACGGTTGCGGTCACAATCGCCTTGCTCTGCTCTGACAGGGGCTGTGCCATTGGTCTGATCCTTCTCTGCATTTGCCAAATCCGGGACGTCCGGGCGGCTTTAAAACATTCATCTCAAGTGAATGTATATTTGTGCTATACAAACATTCAACCAGAATGAATATTAAACCCCCGCAGACCCCGCCATCCGGAGCCAGAGATGAAGCTCAATCTGAAAACAGACTATGCCCTCAGACTCCTTATTTTATTGGCTACACGGCCCGATCAGCAGTTTGAAATTGAGACATTGAGCCGCATGCACCAGCTGCCTGCCAGCTCGGTCATGAAGATCATCAGCGAGCTGGTCCGTCACGGCTATGTCCATAGCATTCGCGGCCGCTCCGGCGGGGTCCAAATCGGTCGGAAGCCGTCGGAGATTCGCATCGGGGACGTTGTTCAAGCCATGAACGAACCGATGGAGATCGTCGATTGCAGCAGATGCCTTCTGGTCGGAAACTGCCGTCTGAAAGGTGTCTTATGCGAGGCGGCGCAAGCGTTTACCGATGTGTTGATGGCCTATCATCTCAGTGACCTGATCGCCGCCCCTGCCCCGGTACTGACCCCGCTATTGGACGGTGGTGACGGCGCCGATCCAACGCCTCAGGTGTAACGAGGTGTACAGGGAGAGGCAGCGCGGGTTGCCTGTCATCAGATTGCACCTCGCGGTGTCACCGCCAGACCGGGCTGCCCATGCCGGGCCGCTCACCTAAGGGTTACGCGTCAGGGTCTCAGTTTATTATCGGCGCCGGTGCTTTTTCTCCCGGAACAAAAAACCCCGCCCGGCATCAACTGCCGGACGGGGTTGCGTTGTGTCTGCGTCGATCAGTGCAGATCGAAGCGGTCGGCGGTCATCACCTTGGTCCAGGCGGCGATGAAATCTTCGACGAATTTCTCGCGGTTGTCGTCCTGGGCATAGACCTCGGCATAGGCGCGCAGGATGGAGTTGGAGCCGAACACAAGATCCACATTGGTGGCGGTCCATTTGACATCGCCGCTCTGCCGGTCGGCCACCTCATAGACCTCATCGCCCGCCGCGCGCCAGACATTGCCCATGTCCAGCAAGTTGACGAAGAAATCGGTGCTCAGCGCGCCTTCGCGGTTGGTGAAAACCCCGTGCTTGCTGCCGCCATGGTTGACGCCCAGCACCCGCAATCCGCCCAGCAACACGGTCATCTCCTGCGCCGTCAGCCCCATCAAATGGGCCCGGTCCAGCATCATCTCCACCGCCGAGGCGGCGAAATCACCCTGCAACCAGTTGCGGAAGGCATCATGCACCGGTTCCAGCACCGCAAAGGAGGCGGCATCCGTCGCCTCGGCGCTGGCATCGCCACGACCGGGGGCAAAGGGCACCTCAGCGGCGAAACCGGCAGCCTCCGCAGCGGCCTCAATTGCGACGCCCCCGCCCAGCACGATCACATCGGCAAGGCTGGCGCCGGTCTGCTCGGCAATCACCTCATAGGTTTTCAGCACCCGCTCCAGACGCGCCGGTTCATTGCCGACCCAGTCCTTCTGCGGCGCCAGGCGAATGCGCGCCCCATTGGCACCACCGCGCAGATCCGAGCCACGGAAGGTGCGCGCACTGTCCCAGGCGGTCGCGATCATCTCAGCCTGCGGCAGGCCACAATCGCGTAGCAGCTGCTTGGTCGCGGCGACATCATAGGCTGTGCTGCCCGCAGGCACATTGTCCTGCCAGATCAGATCTTCCTGCGGTGATTCCGGGCCGATGTAACGCTCGCGCGGGCCCATATCGCGGTGCAGCAGCTTGAACCAGGCGCGGGCGAACACATCGGCGAAATAGGCCGGATCCTTGTAGAACCGTTCAGAGATCTTGCGATACTCCGGGTCCTTGATCATCGCCATATCCGCATCGGTCATGATCGGGTTGTGACGGATCGAGGAATCCTCCACATCGACCGGCTTGTCCTCTTCCTTGATGTTGACCGGCTCCCACTGCCAGGCGCCCGCCGGGCTTTTCTTCAGCTCCCAGTCATAGGTGAACAGCAGGTAGAAATAGCCGTTGTCCCATTTGGTCGGATTGGTGGTCCAGGCCCCTTCAATACCGCTGGACATGGTGTCACGCCCATGGCCGGTGCCGTTGCTGTTGCTCCAGCCAAGCCCCTGTTCGGCCAGACCGCCGCCTTCCGGATCAGCGCCAATCGCGTCGGCGCGGCCATTGCCATGCGCCTTGCCGATGGTGTGACCGCCGGCGGTCAATGCCACGGTTTCCTCGTCGTTCATCGCCATGCGTTCAAAGGTGATCCGCACATCCTGCGCCGTGCGCAGCGGGTCCGGTTCCCCACCGACCCCTTCCGGGTTCACATAGATCAGGCCCATCTGCACCGCCGCCAGCGGATTGGCGAGCGAGTCGCGATCCGCGCCGTCCTCATACCGCCCGGCAGCCAGCCATTCCTTTTCCGCGCCCCAATAGACGTCCTTCTCCGGCGACCAGATATCCTCGCGACCAAAGGAGAACCCATAGGTTGGCAGGCCAACGGATTCATAGGCAATATTGCCTGCCAGTGCGATCAGATCCGCCCAGGACAGCGCGTTGCCGTATTTCTGCTTGATCGGCCACAGCAGGCGGCGCGCCTTGTCGAGGTTGACGTTATCGGGCCAGGAATTCAGCGGTGCAAAGCGCTGGTTGCCGGTGGTCGCCCCACCCCGGCCATCCGCCGCGCGATAGGTGCCGGCCGAATGCCAGGCCATCCGCACCATCAGGCCGGCATAGGTGCCCCAATCCGCAGGCCACCAGCTCTGACTGTCGGTCATCAATGCGGTCAAATCGGCCTTCAGCGCCTCAACATCCAGCGATTTTACCGCCTCGCGGTAATCAAACCCCTCTGCCATCGGATCGGTCATCCGGTCGTGTTGGTGCAGAATGTCGAGGTTCAGCGCATTGGGCCACCAATCCGCCACACCGGCGCTGGTATTGGTGTTGCTTCCGTGCAGAACCGGGCATTTTCCGCCTGTGTGTCCGTCACCTTGCTGCATGTTGTCTCTCCTGGGTCTTGGGTCATGATGAGCCGGTGGTCCCCCCTTTGCAGAGCGCTGGGACCGGATCTCTCGGGCAAAGGCTAACAGGGGGGTGTGATTATCAGAAATGATAAATCAGGATTTCTTATATAGAAAATAGCTATCACAGGTCTCGTCCTCCGCTGCGGATCATTCTGACACATGCCACCTCAGCCGGGGTGGAACCCTACATGGGCACCGCTTGCCCGCCCCCGTAAAAACGGATTAAAAACCGCCCCATGATAGACGCACCCTATAACACCAGCCTCACATTACGGCAGCTGCGCTTCCTTGTGGCCGTTGCGGATGAGCTGAATTTCTCCCGCGCAGCAGAGAGATGCTATGTCAGCCAGCCCACCCTCAGCGTCGGCCTGCGGGAGCTGGAGGAGCGACTGGGCGTCACCCTGGCAGAGCGCACCAAACGCTCGGTCATCCTGACGCCGGTTGGCGCCCAGATCGCCGAACGCGCCCGCAAGCTGCTGCAGGACAGCCGCGAGATTGAGGAACTGGCCGCCGCCCAGGCCAGCCCGGAGGGCGGCACCCTGCGCATGGGGGCCATCCCCACAATCGGCCCCTTCCTGATCCCGCGCGCCATGCCTGCGCTGAAATCCAGCTTTCCCGATCTGCAACTCTATCTGCGCGAGGAAATGACCGGCCAGCTGCTGGAGGGGGTCCAAAGCGGGCGGCTGGATCTGGCGATCTATGCCGAACCCTATGCGCCCGCCGGGCTGGACACGCTGCATCTGTTTGACGATGGCTACCATCTGGCGGCCCCGCCAACCGATCCCACACCACCACAGATCCCCGGCGCCACCATTTGCGGCGCGGATCTGGACGGGCGCCAGCTGATGCTGCTGGAGCAGGGGCATTGCCTGCACCGCCACGCACTCAGCGCCTTTCCCGAACGGGATATTCAACAGGATGAGAGCTTTGCCGCCACCTCGCTCTCTACCCTGATTTCGATGGTGAGCGAGGGGCTGGGGATCACCCTCCTGCCCGATCTGGCCATTGATGCCGGGGTGGCAGCAGGTCAGGACGTGGTGATGACGCCGCTAGCCGATGCCTGCCCGCGCCGGGTCACCCTGGCCTGGCGGCCGACCAGCGTGCGCGCCGATCTGTTCCGCAAAATCGGGGCGGTTCTGCGCACCGCCCGCGGATCGCTCGTGGCCCCTTAGAAACCGGGGTATTCCGTCGCAGCCTGCGCGCCGGATCTTACCCCCGCCGGGCAAAGCCGCTAGCCTGCGCCCGACAGCCACAGCAGCCAATCCCCTGCCCCGCCAACACCCGAGCAACACCCGGTGATCTCATGACCTCAGCCCGTCGTTCCCCGCGCTTCAACCGTCGCCGCGCCCTGCAACTGGGCACCGCCGCCGGGGTGCTGGCCCCGCTTGGCCTCGCTGGGGCGCAGATCACCGCCTCGGCCCAGGCAAAAGCGCACGCCAGCACCAACCCCACGACCGCCCCCCTGCCCCTACATATCCAGCAGGCCCGCTACACCATTGCCGACGCCCCGACGGAGGGGCTGATCTCCACCCGCCCTGATGGCCCGCCGCCGGTCCTTCGCCTCAAACAAGGCCAGCCCTTTGCCGCGCGGGTCACCAATACGCTGCCCGATTACACGGCGATGCACTGGCATGGCATCCGGCTGGACAATGCCATGGACGGGGTGCCTTATCTGACCCAGTTTCCCATCGGCCCGGGAGAGAGCTTTGACTATCACTTCACCCCGATGGACGCGGGCACATATTGGTATCATCCGCACTGCATGACCATGGATCAGATGGCCATGGGACTGACCGGCGTGCTGGTGGTGGAAGAGGCGGAAGACCCCGGATTTGACGCCGATGTCGCCCTGAACCTGCGGGATTTCCGCCTGCGCCCCAATGGCGACTGGCTGAAACTCTGGACCGCGCGGGGGGCGGCGCGCTCCGGCACCTTTGGCACCGTGATCACCGCCAATTGGGACAGTGACCCGATCTATGAGGCGCCCACCGGCGGGTTAGTGCGACTACGGCTTGCGGCCACAGATACCGCGCGGATTTACAAACCCTATGTGACAGGCGCCAACGGTCAGGTGATCGCCGCTGATGGTCACCCGCTGCGCGAGGTCATTGACTGGCCCACCGATCAGGCCCCTGCCCTGCTGTCACCCGGCCAACGCCTGGATATCGCGCTGCAGATGCCCCGCATTGAGGGCGCCTATGTCGACGTCATGACCGCCTTTCCCGGCGGGCCGCGACGGCTCGCCCGGATCCGCGCCACCGGGACAAACCTTGGTCGCGATCTGGCTGAGCTGCCCCCCCTGCCCGCCAATGATGTGCCGGAACCCGATCTGGCCAATGCACGGGTTGAGGATCTGATCTTTGGCTGGACGCCCGAAGGCGGCGCACCGCAAAACGGCTACTGCGGTTCGCTGGGCTATACGTTCTGGTCGATCAACCGCAAACCCTGGCCCGGCGATGCCGCCGATCCGGAGACCCCCGGTGCCGGCCCGCTGGCGGTGTTCAATCGCGGCGAAAGCGTCATTTTGCGACTGCGCAATGAAAGCCCGAACGCCCATCCGATCCATCTGCATGGTCTGGTGTTCCGCCCGCTGCGCTCCAACAAGCGGACGCTGCCGTCGAACTGGACCGATACCGCGCTGCTGCTGAAGGACGAAATCATTGAGGTCGCGCTGGTCGCCGACAATCCCGGCGACTGGGCGTTCCATTGCCATGTGATCGAACATCAGAAAACCGGGCTGGCGGGCTATATCCGGGTGCTGGCCTGATTGGCCCTGTCAGCCGTCCTCCAGATAGGGGGACAGCAGCGGCTGCAGGTCGAAGCACCCACGACAGCCGGT